>CAZYZZ010000025.1:0-12287 GCA_964651995.1 Microcaldota archaeon | reverse complement strand
GAGTCATAGAACTTGCCCTTGCGGTCTTCATAGCCTGATTTCAGATTTCCATTCTCAAGCCAGAGGATATCCTCTGTGTAGAGCAGAGTAGCTGAAGTGACCGGACCCATGTGCATTGACGTTGGTAGCGTATACGGGAACTGGAGGACTGCCTTGTTCAGCTTCAGATCGCCGTTTGGATAAGTTTCATTCAGGTAGTAGGTAGCAGTAGTTGGCTGGCCGTTGATCAGGGTTGCCTCGCCAACACAATAGGTTGGCTCTGCTCTGATGTTTTGCTGGCATTTGGTTGCTGTCTCCTGGTCCTGCGGAGAGATGCACTCTCCCCTGTAGAATGACCTGTAGAGTCCGTTTTCATAGATCTCATATGCAACATAGCCTGACTTGTTTGTCAGCGAGGAGATCGTACATGGAGTCTGGGAGATAAAGATGGTCTCCCAAAGATGCTCGGCTTCGCAAAGTGACTGGCCAGGAGCATTTGCAACAGATGTTTCATTGTTCCATGCGCATGAAAGATAATTCAGTGCGCCGTATTTACCGCCAAGCGTTCCGCCGCCTGCAACAAGCTCAATATCAAAGAGCGCATATTCGCTTCCATGGGCTTTCATGTAGGCTTTCAGCTCCTCTGGAGTAGCATCCAGATATCCATCTGCAACAGCACCGATCATCTCATGGGACCTGTGCTCGTTCCTGAGAACAGCATTGCGGTCCCCGAAGAAGTTGATCCAGTGGCCGTAATCCCACCAGGAGATCACAACAGAGCCTTCAGGAGTATTCTCATTCAGCCATTCCATGGAATCGATCCAATATGTGGAGATTCTCTGGCACCTGAAATAGGCTGCTGTGGTTTGCAGTGGAGGTGCTGCCTGGCTGTTCTGGATGAATGAATAGTTGGAATAAAGTGAAAGCAGGCAAAGCCTCTGATCATATTGGAAATTTGTTCCCTGATCAGCATACCCAAGAGGATCATTTGCAGCTGCGCATACAACAGGATCTCCGCTTTGCGCGCAGAAGTCCTGGAACTTGGCCTGGAGGGCCATTGGATCATTCTGATAAAGCGGCTGCGTAGCGCCCCAAAGCAGCGAAGGGGCAAGACCATTGTAGACAAACTGGATTGCAACAAGAAGAATTGCAACAACAATCAAGCCGTGGTATGCGACTTTCTCAAGGCCTGAATCCCCAAGTGAAGCAAAGAGATCGTTTGCTCTTGAGAAAAGGAATCCGATTCCAACTGCAAGAAGCACTGCTGCATAGATAGTGTATTTTGCCTTGATTATACCTACCAGGAACGGAGGCATGATTATTGCAAAGAAGAGCAGGTAGAGGTTGTCTTCTCTTTTTGTGATGAATCTGAAGAGCGAATATGCAAGAGATATCCAGAATGCAAAGACCCAGAAGAACAGGAAGCTGTTTGCCTTCCATTCAAATTCAACAGTAGTGCCGAGGAAGAAGTTGAGAATTGCAACTGTGATTGTGAATACTGCGTTGACAATCAAGGAGAATATCAGCATGAAATAGGAGAAGACAAGTGCAACTGCCTGTCCGATCATGTCTCCTGCACCAACAAGATTGAAAACTGCGACAATCGGCCAGAGGATGGTTGATATGACAGCAGGCCTTGTCTCTTCATAATATGTATCTGCAAAGAATCCCATCTGACTTCCAAAGGAAGATGGTGCATTGCCCTGCTCTGCGATTGTACGGTCAAGTGGCTTGTTGTATTCAGAGAGGCCAAATCCATGCTCCCCGATGCCCTGCACATAGTCTCCAAGGGGAGTTGCAAAGAAGACAATGAGTCCGACAAGCGCAAGCACAGCAAGCATCATAAGTGCAGTCATCTGGTCAGGAATCTTTTGCTTTACATAATAGAGAAGCCCGCCTGCAGCAAGAGAGATGGCAAATGGAACGATAATAGTCAGCTGCGGGACTCCTATTGAGAATATATCTTTGAGAAGCGCGCTTCCAAGAAGAGCTCCGATAAGAAATACGATAGTAGTTGAGACCAGAAGGAACCTGAAATCTTCTTCATTGTCCCTCTGGATGAAATATGCAACTGACTGGAGAGCGACAAAGATCATCATAGATGCAAGAGCAAGAAGCTGCGAAGAGCTTCCAAGTGCAACTGCCAAAAATCCAAGACCTGCGAGCGCTGAAAAGCGGAGGTCCTTGGTCTTCAGGGAAATTACGTACATTGCATAGAAGAACATCAATGAGAAGAATGCATATGGCTGGACTTCCATCTCACCTGCTGATAGCTTGTAGATGAATACCGGGATGAATGCAGCAAGACCTGCTGCAAGAAGCCCCCATTCGCGTTTTCCGGTTCTGGAGACAAAAAGATAGACAAAGAACAGCGATAAGACAGCAGCAACCGGCGGATACATTCCTGCGATAGTTGAGAGAAGCATATTGTCATATTCCCCGCCGCCAGTATAGAGCGAGTACCAGATTGCTTCAAGGTATGAGATCTCAGGAATGATCCTGTGGTTGACCTCAAGCTCCGGATACCATGCAGTCTGGTCATTGAATGGATTTTCTCCAAGAACAAGAAGCTGCTGGGCAGGATAGGTATAGAAGTATGGATCAAGCTCCTGGAAAATTGGTCCATAAGACCCTATGCGGATCAGGAATGATGCAAGAAGCAATATTACAAGTATGGCAGATACTATGAATTTCTTAGATGTGACAAATTCCAGGAGGTTTGCTGGAATTGGAATGTCTTCGTATGCCTTGTTCTTTGCAAAGAATACAAGTGCTACGATGTACAAAAGGGCAACAGAGAGCAGGGCAAGCCCATGGCTGAAATGGACTCCTACAACAAGATAAAGGACAAAAGGAATCAGCGGAAGCAGTATGAAGCCCAGGGCAAAGCCTATCAATAATTTTTCAATACAGTAAAAATCATCTTTCTTGAAAAGAGAAAACGCGAGAATCGCTCCTGGAATAAACGAGGAGACAAACAACCAGAATATGAATGCCAGTAGATCAAAGGATAGTACCATTTTCAGATCACCAAAAGTTATAGGAATTCAAGATCGTCTGAGGACCCTGAATCATCAGCCTTTCCAAGGATATAAGGAGACTTGACTCCGGTAATTATTGCAGTCATGCTGATAGCATCATTGAGAGATGGATTGATACGCGCTCCCATCTTGATGTTGGAAGAATCATCAAAACTCGCAGTAAGAGATTCGCCTGCCTTGATAGCATCTCCAAGAGAAAGATCCTGTCCGCCTTCAAGATGGATAAGGCATCCTTTTGCCCCCTCATAATCAACATCAAGGAGAGGGTGCTCGAGAGTATCTTTGACAACGTCAGGAACCTTGTTGTGTCCGCTTCCCTTTCCAAGGGAAATCATGGAAAGGCCTCCCTTGTCCATAACACTCTTTACATCTGCATAGTCCACGTTGATAAGGCTTGGAAACATTATGGTATCTGAAATTCCTGATACTGCTCTTGTTGTAATCGAATCAGCAAGTTCAAATGCTTTGTTGATAGGAAGGTTCGGAGCATACTCAGCAAGGCGGTTATTGTCGATAACAACTACAGTATCACAGACATCAACAAGCTCATTGAGTGATTGCTGCGCCTTCTTGATGCGGACCCTCTCAAGAGCAAATGGATAAGTGACCATGGCAACTACGGTTGCCCCCTGCTCCTTGGCAATCTGCGCAATTGGAGCAGATGCTCCTCCGCCAGTACCACCGCCCATACCAGCACAAAGGAATACAAGTTCATTTTCTCCGATCTCATCCCGGAGCATGCCGTGGTCCACTTCAGCGCATTTTTTTGCAACAGAAGCATCTCCGCCGGCACCAAGGCCGCGGGTTACTGTTCTTCCTATGAGGATTTTCTTATGGGCTCCGATCATGTTGAGATGCTTTCCATCAGTATTGACTGCAAGTGTCCTTGCGCTCTTGATTCCGCCGCTATGGATCCTGTTTACGCAGTTGCAGCCAGCACCGCCAACACCAATAACAGAAATTCGGATTGAGGCATTCTCAAGCTCCGGAGGGTTGCCCTCTTTTGCAGATTTAATGATATCATCAAACATTAGAACTCACCAAGAAAGATAGTAAATAAAAGAAATTAAAAACCACTCCATAGTCCCAAAAAAGAGGTAAAAAAAGAATGGGGGGCACCACCAAAAACCAGAAGGAGGGATGGGTGGGTGGAATGGTGGCCTCCCCGCCACGAACTTTACTGATATCCAGCCATCATTTCATCCATGTAGTCATCCATAGTGCACGTCTTTCCAGGAGTGCTGAATTTGGATGAGTCTGGAATCCATGGTTTGCAGGATATCTGGGCTGCTGGAACATCCCCGAATTCCGGAGATGAATATTCGCCCATTTCTGTTTCTGAAGGCTCGCTCTCGCCCATTTCAGACATTATAAGCCAGTTGCATGATGAGCCTGGGGGATAGTTTCCGCCTTCGCACCCAAATGCAACAATGCTTTCAGTCGCAACATAGACAACCTTTGGACACTCCAAACCTTCCATAGGAATATCAGAAGTCTCCCAGCGGACATTTGCGCCATCGATGTACATCTTATAGCTTATGGTCTGCTGTCCGTTTGCCATTGTTACATCACATTCAGCAGGAAGACCAAGTGCCATAACCCCATCATAATCAAGGCCGGCAAAATCATCGCCGGATGGCTCTGGAGTGGTTTCCTCGGGCTCTTCTGGAGTTGTTTCCTCTGGGGCATCAGGCACATCAGAGGGCTCATCAGGAGCAGCCGGAGTTCCGGAATCTTCAGTATTGTCCTCCATTGGAGGAGTGGTTGTTGTATCCTGGGCATCTGGAGTACTTGTACAGCCAAATACCATTAATCCGATAATTAAAGTTAGTACGATTAGCATGTGTTTCATATAATCTCCCGCGGTCTTTTCTTTCCAATCAACATTTATAAAGGTGATGCGATTTTTCAAGTATATTCCTAGAATTTAGCAGCCTGATAGTCAGAGATAATTCGATCGGTTTTTATTATTTTGACCAGAGGGTTAATCATGCAAAGCGAACTATTTGGAAAAAGGCTCAAAAACCCGATTATTTTAGCATCAGGAATACTTGGGATGACAAGGCCGACCCTTGAGACAGTCTGTGAAAACGGCTGCGGAGCAGTCATTGCAAAATCACTGACACTGGAGCCAAGAGCCGGCCATGGCGGACCGAACATTGTCGAGACAGAATCAGGGATTCTCAATGCAATGGGATATCCGAATCCGGGGATAGAAGAGGGACTTGCTGAATTTGGCGGATGGACAAGGGAGGAAGCACTGATTCTCAGCATTGTTGGAAAGGATGCAGGTGAATTTGCAGAGCTTGCAAAAAGGATCGAAGAGAAAAAAGACCAGCTTGGAGCAGCTGCAGTTGAGGCTGTGATATCCTGTCCGCATACGCCCGGCTATGGAACCATGATAGGGCAGGGCACTCCGGAATCAGTAACAGAGATAACAAAGGCAATCAAGGAAAACACAAGCTATCCGACAATCATAAAATTATCCCCATCAGTTCCAGGAGAAGTGAAAGCTGCGCTTGCTGCAGAGGAAGCTGGAGCAGATGCAATCAATATGGGAAATTCCCTTGGACCTGGAATGAAGATTGACATTCACAGGAAAAGACCGATTCTGGGCTTTGGAATGGGAGGGCTTAGCGGGCCGCCTATCAAGCCGATTGCAGTTCGGTGCGTCTATGATATTTACAAGGCAGTGAAAATCCCAATCATAGGAACAGGAGGAATAAATTCCGGCGTTGATGCAATCGAGATGATGATGGCAGGAGCCAGATGGATAAGCGTTGGGACTGCTGTCTACTATAGAGGACAGAAAGTATTTGCAGACATCGAGCGAGAGATGAAGGTCTGGATGGACCTGAGTGGATATTCAAAACTTGAAGAGATCATAGGTGTTGCCCATGAATAGATTTGAACTTCTAAACCCGATTCATACGAATAAAGTGATCAAGATAATCAAGGAGAACTACAGGATCACCACAGTTGAGATTGACCACAGGATGGATGCGCTTCCAGGGCAGTTCCTTATGGTATGGGTTCCTGGAGTCGGTGAAAAACCGATGAGCATTGGGAATAATGATCCGCTGACAATCTCAGTTGCAAGTGTCGGGCCTGTTTCTGAAAAGATAGGCGCTCTGAAGGAAGGGGATGTAGTATCATATAGGGGGCCTTTTGGAAACCCTTTCAGCATTCCAGAGAACGCGAAAAAAATCCTCTGTGTTGGCGGAGGATATGGTGTTGTTCCAATGTATTTCCTCTCAAAGGCAGCAAAAGAGAATAACATCCAGTCAACAGCAATCATTGGCGGAAGAAGCAAAGAGGACATTGTCTGGGAAAAGCAGCTCTTTACGGTCTGTGAAAAGGTATTTGTTACCACCGACGATGGATCAAAGGGAGCCAAAGGAAATGTCATGGTCGAGCTTGAGCCGATTGTCCGCGAATATGATGCTGTTTATGCATGCGGACCTGAGAGGATGATGAAGGCAGTTGCAGAGCTTTGCAAGGAAAATGATGTGCACTGCCAGGTCAGCGCAGAGAGATACATGAAATGCGGAGTCGGGGTTTGCGGCTCCTGTGCAATCGACGGGAAGCTGACCTGCATTGACGGGCCGGTCTTCTCTGGAGCAGAAATCCTGAAACTCGGGGAGTTTGGAAAGAAGACAAGGGAAGCTAGCGGAAGATCAAAGGACTTGTAGCTACTTCAGATATTCTCCCGCCTCCTCAAAAGTAAGGGACTTTGTTCCAAAGCCGGATTCAAAAGTGCACATGGACACAGACTGGTAGCAGGAGATTTTGACTGGGTAGCTGTAATCAATTGATTCGATGGTGCAGGAGTAGGACTTCATATCCTCAGATTTGGTTTCAGAGCACTGGCAGGATTTGATAACCATTGCAGGAACGCCGCTCTCTACCGCATATTCCTTGGCAAGCCGAAGGCAATGCTCTTCTGCAAAAGGAACATTGAGCTGGCTCCAGATATCATCAGATGGCAGCTCAGCAACTGGTTCTGCCTGAGATTGGTTGGATGGGGATTGGTTGTTTCCAGACAGAAAGTATGGAATGGCAGTTAGGAAAAGGATGATTGCAAGCAAAATGAAGATCAGCTTGAGGGATCTTGGAATTTCCATAAACCAGATATAATAGTCCGGAATTTTATAACATGCGCACCCATTCAGAAAGAGAGTTAACCAAAAAATGAGTAGCTACTAATAAATAGGTAGGCTATGAGAATAATATGGTGCTTTTATGCCGCTAGAAGAAGTAATCGACCACATCAAAAACGGAGAGATGGTAGTAGTTTTTGATGGTGATGATAGAGAAGGAGAAGCAGATTTGATATTTGGTGCAAAATTCACAACTCCAGAGCGAATTGAGATTCTTCGAAGAGAAGCAGGGGGACTTATTTGCGTTGCCCTCTCAAAAGAGAATGCGAAGATGCTGAAGCTTCCATTCTATACCGAGTTGATTGAGAAAAACAAGGACATCAGGGAACTACGCTGCGACAAAACAGCTTATGGAGACCAGCCTGCATTTTCAGTTTCAGTAAACCACAGGAAGGTATTTACCGGAATAACAGATGATGATCGGGCCCTGACCATTACCAAGCTTGACCAGGTTCTTGAGAAAAACGGATACTTCACAAAGGAATTCTATTCTCCAGGGCATGTGTTTCTGCTGATTTCAAGCGGGATAGAAAAGAGAAGAGGCCATACCGAGCTTGCAATGGAAATTGCAAAGAGAGCAGAGCAGAATGCAATGGTCCTGTGTGAAATGCTTGGATCAGGCTCTGCCCTCTCAAAGGAAAGGGCAAGGAGATATGCAGAGAGAAACGGATTGCTGTTTATCGAAGGAAAGGAAATTTTAGAGGGAATAGAAAGATGAAAATCGGAATAATAGATACAACTTTTTCAAGAGTCAATATGGGAGCAATTGCTTTGGATGAGCTGAAAAAAGAGTACTCATCAGCAGAAATTGAAAGGAGAACAGTTCCCGGCATAAAGGACCTTGGAGTGGAATGTAAGAAAGTGCTCGATAGCGGATGCGACATTTGCATGGCACTTGGAATGGTTGGCGGAGCGCCGATTGACAGGCAGTGCGCTCATGAGGCATCGCTTGGCATCCAGCAGGCCAAGCTGATGACAAACAAGCACATCATAGAGGTCTTTGTCCATGAGAATGAAGCATGGAGCGGAAGGGAATTTGTTGACATCTGCCAGAGCCGGATCAGAAAGCATGTCCACAATACTGTCCAGATGATCATGGAACCGGAGCGGATCATGCAAAATGCAGGAAGGGGGATAAGGCAGGGCAAAAATGATGAAGGTCCTATTGAAAATGACATAGAGACAACGATCGGGATTGTCTGTTCTGAGTTTAATGCTGAGATCACTGACCGCATGAAAAACAAGGCTGTTGAGATAGCAGAGCAAAACGGTGCAAAGGCAGTTGTTTACCGAGTGCCAGGAGTGTTTGACATTCCTCTTGTTGCAAAAAAGCTTCTTATGGACAAGAAAATCAAGGGCATAGTTAGCCTTGGAGCAGTTGTAAAGGGGGGAACTGCACATGACGAGGTTATTGCAAAGGACACTGCCAAAAGGCTTGGGGCGCTTTCACTTGAGTTCAACAAGCCTGTAACCCTTGGGATCATCGGCCATGGGGTTCACTGGGATGCTGCAGATGAAAGATCAGAGGAATATGCAGAGCGCGCAGTGCTCTCGGCCCTCAAGATCATCAAGACAATAGAGGAATAACATGGAACATGTTGCAAAAGCAAAGCTGCCAACCAGGTTTGGCAACTTCACAATCCATGCATTTGTAGAAGGGATGCTTGAGCATGTTGCGCTGGTTCGGTGCGAGCACAAAACACATGCAGGCGCACCTGTCAGGATCCATTCGCAGTGCCTCACAGGAGATGCGCTCTCCTCAAAAAAATGCGATTGCAGAGACCAGCTTGAGGCATCGATGAAATATCTGGAAGAGCATAAGTGCGGAATTCTGATATATCTGGACCAGGAGGGCAGAGGAATCGGGCTTTCAAACAAAATCAAGGCATACGCGCTGCAGGACCAGGGAAGGGATACTGTTGAGGCAAACAGGGAACTTGGATTCTGTGATGATGCAAGAGAGTTTGGAGTAGCAGCAGAGATACTCAAATTTTTTGGAATTGAAGAGATCAGACTGATGACAAACAATCCAAAGAAGATTGCAGATCTGGAAAAGCATGGGATAAAAGTAGTAGAGCGAATTCCGGTCGTCACCAAGCCGACCAAATACAACGAGAAATACCTGAAAACAAAAAAAGAGAAGATGAATCATAAGCTTTAGTTGATGGTTATGAAAATGAGCAAACTTACTTCGGAAGAAGAGGAAGTGATAGTGAAAAAAGGAACCGAGGCTCCTTTTAGCGGGAAATACAACGACCACTTTGAATCCGGAATATATGTCTGCAGGCAATGCGGTTTGCCCCTGTATAATTCCAGGGACAAATTCAAATCATCCTGCGGCTGGCCCAGTTTCGATGATGAGCTTCCAGCAGCAGTCAGGAGAACTCCTGACCCGGATGGGATGAGGACAGAGATCACATGCAAAAGATGCGGTGGCCATCTTGGCCATGTCTTCAAAGGAGAAGGGATAACTGCGAAAAACACAAGGCACTGCGTCAATTCAGTTTCAATGGAATTCATACCAAGAGAGAAAATAGAATCAGAAGAAATTGTACTTGGAGGGGGATGTTTCTGGTGCACTGAAGCAGCATTCTCACTGGTGCAGGGGGTGCTTTCCGTTGCCTCCGGATATGCAGGCGGAACTTTGGAGAATCCGACATATCAGCAGGTTTGCCAAGGAAATACCGGCCATGCAGAGGTTGTCAAAGTCGAATACTACCCAGAAGCTGTTTCGCTTGAAAAAATCCTTGATGTCTTTTTCACAGTCCATGATCCAATGCAGCTCAACAGGCAGGGGGAGGATATTGGAACGCAATACAGGTCAATTATTTTGTATACTTCAGAATGGCAGAGCGCAGAAGTTGAGAAATATCTCGGCAGGATAAAAGGTGAATTTGAAAATCCCATAACCACTGAAGTGAAAAAACTTGAGAAGTTCTATCCTGCAGAGGACTATCACAAGGAGTACTACAAGAACAATCCGGAGAAAGGATATTGCACTCTTGTTATTTCTCCAAAAATAAAGAAAGTCAAGGAGAAGCTTGGGAATTAACCTGGAAGAGCCAGGAATGATTCGGGTACGTTGTCTGTAAAGTATGTGAGCTCGGTTACCTGGTTTACCTTGATATAGCCCTCATCTTCAAACCTGAAATTGTATGAATCAGTAAGGTCAAGAGTGAGGTTTCTCCTGACGATGATGCCTGTGCTCTCATCAAGGCATTCCTCAAGCGGGCCATCAAGATGATCAAGCATCCAGGCAAGATCTTTTGCATCTCCAGTGAGGTTAAGGGTGGAGATATAGGTGCTGTTTCCGCTGATCCTGAAATTGTCGCAGCGGTATCCATTGATAGTTGATACGCCTGTCTTTTCTATGTTAAGCAGTTTTGTAAGGTTGACAGAACCAGGGAGTTTTGTTTTCCCGAAATGATTGCAATTGCTTCTCATGGCATTTAGGGAATCATAATATTCATCAGAAAGATTGCCTTCCATGAGCCTCATGGTGCAGTTATCGCCGCACTCGTAGATGCGGCCGCCTTTCCAGATAGTGGTGGTTTCAGTATCACCGCTCTTGATTACTTTTTTCATCTGGTCTCCAAGAACATATGTCTTGGTATCCTGGTCATAATCAAAGCCGCGGACAATTGAACTTGCAACTTCAATCTCGGCCTGGGTTGCGATTATTCCTGAGAGGGAGCCGTTTGCAACATCGTGGGTTGAGATGAGGAAATTATTCGATAGCGTGTTACATGAGACGTTTTTAAGCTCATAATAGCGCTGCATGTCCGCAGGAAGATCAGGCTCTTCCGGAGCCGGCTCATCCGGAACAACAGTTACCTGGATCTTCGGAAGTCCAAACTGCGGGCCAAGAGATATTAGTCCGCCGAGCAGAGCAACAATGATAAATACAAATAATATCAGTAGGATAATAACGCGCATAAAAAAAGTATCGCATAATAGGATTAAAAGGTAATTGTGATGAAGCCGATGGAACTTGCCCTGTCCCTTGCAAAGAAAGCAAATCCATACCCGAATCCAAGGGTTGGTGCAGTGGTTGTAAAGGGAAAGAAGATAATCGGCAGGGGCTATCACAGAAAAGCAGGCACTCCGCATGCAGAGGCAGAGGCAATTCTGGATGCTGAGCAAAACGGATCAGATGTGGAGGGAGCAACGCTTTATGTGAGCCTGGAGCCCTGCTCACACCATGCCAAAAGAACCCCGCCATGCACAGACCTGATCATTGAAAAGAAAATAAGCAGGGTAGTCTATGCAATGAGCGATCCGAATCCCCTTGTGAGCGGAAGGATAGCCCTCCAAAAGGCAGGAATAATAGTAAGAGGGCCTGTTGCAGAGGAAAAGGCAAGGGCGCTAAACAGGAAGTATCTTGAAAATATCTCAAAAAAGCCGTTTGTTGCAATCAAGATGGCAATGAGCGCAGACGGGAAAAGCGCAACAAGAACGGGAGACTCGAAGTGGATAAGCTGCGCAAAATCAAGGGAGTTTGTAGCAAGGCTCAGGGCAGAATACGATGCTGTGATAGTGGGCGCCGGAACAGTAATAGAGGACAATCCGAGATTGACTGCAAGGATTCCAGGGGCAAGGGATCCGTTGCGGGTAATTGTTGACGGAAGGCTGAGGATTCCGCTCAATTCAAAGGTTGTCTGCAAGGGCACAATAATCGCAACAACAAAGCAGGCGCCTGTGAAAAAAATCAGCGCCATAAAGGCTTCCGGGGCAGAGGTATTTGTCTTGGGAAGCAAAAAAGTCGACTTGAAGTCCCTGGCCAGCTCGCTAAGGGCCATGGGAATAGCCAAGATTCTGATAGAAGGAGGGGCAGATCTGAATGCAGAGGCCCTGGATTCAGGGATAGTGGACAAATTCTACATATTTATTGCCCCAAAGATCATTGGCGGGACTGGTGCTCCTGGAATTGTTGGCGGAAGCGGAATTGCCAGCGTCAAAAAAGCAAGAGAGGCCAGGGATCTGAGGGCAAAAACCATCGGCAGCGATATTTTGATAGAATTCGAGCTTTGAAGATATTCTTTTAAACTATTGCTCTACAATATTCGGAATACTTGTTTTAGTGATAGCATGGGAACTGAAGAAGAAA
>CAZYZZ010000024.1:0-13147 GCA_964651995.1 Microcaldota archaeon | reverse complement strand
TCTTTTTTCAACTAATTTTCGATAATTATATGACTTCACTCGGCCTGTGGATTTTCGATTTCTCAAAGACTCTGGGCATAACAGTCCCTATAATCCCCCTGGAGAATCTGTTTTTTGGATTGGCCCTCACTATTGCTACAGTTGTCTCATGGGAAATTGTAACCAAGAAAAAAGCATAAAACCCTGATCCCTGGAAACCCTATATGGAACTTAAACACATTTACCTAATGTTGTGTCTGGTGGGCACAATCCTGCCGTATTCGCAGTTTATCCCATTCTTCATGGAGTATGGGCTGGATCTGTCTTTGTTTGTTGCAGGTGTTTTCTCAAATTATGCAAGCTCAGGCATTGCTTTTGATGCACTGGTGACAGGTATCTCGGTGATCTTCTTTATCTATACTGAAGGAACAAAGCTTAAGATGAAGAACCTCTATCTTCCTGTCCTGTCACTATTTGCTGTGGGCATGTCTCTTGCACTTCCTCTCTTTCTATATATGAGAGAAACTCATGTATTCAGAACTAAGATCATGTAGTTTAGCACTGTTGCAAACAGGACCCATGCCAGGTATGGAACCATCAGCAATGCTGCAGGTAAAGAGATCCTTCTGAAATGGACAATCGTCCAAGCAATTGCACAGGCAAGAAGGATGATGCAGATTAGGGCTCCTGCGATGGATTTAATTCCGAAAAACAGGATAGACCACAATGCATTCAGAGCCAGCTGGATTCCAAAAAACACGAGTGCTACCTTTACTTTTTTATTCGGCATCTTTCGGTAGACCAGAAATGCAGCAATACCCATGAAAGTGTAAAGTATAGTCCATACTGGACCAAAAACCCAGTTTGGAGGTGAGAATTCGGGTTTCACCAGGTCCGCATACCATCCTGGTATTGATTCAAATGTGAACACCGAACCTATAATCCCAGCCATCTGGCAAAGCAGAATGAATCCAATTGCTGTTGCAATGTCCTTTGCGTCCATTGCTATCAGATCATCTCCAAGGTTTTAAAAACGACTGCTAGAGCAGCATAGGCCATCCATGCCATAAGAGAAGCAACCATTGCAACAAAGCACCATTTTGCATTCTTTTCTGATGGCCAGGCAAGAACAGCCATGGATGCTATAAAGTAGATCAGAATAACAATGAAGATGCTTTTCATGGAATTATATGCGAATGGCAGATTCAGGGCGAGAAGAAAAACTGCAAATGCAGCAGCTTTCCTTGGGCCGAGCACCGAAGCAAAGGTCCTTATCCCTGCTTTTCTGTCACCTTCAAGGTCCATTATTGTCCCTATTGCATGTGCGGCGGAAAACACCAATGCAAACAGTATCATCTGCATATCCAGGAATCCCAGATTGCCTGAGAGGGAGAATCCCATGGCAAAAGGAGCATAAGTATAGGTAGCGTTTGTCAATGAATCAAGCACAGGCTTTGATTTAAGTCTCACTGGAGGAACTGAATAAATGAATGGAAATGGGAGGAATAGTGCAGTCACAAGGATGTGCACAGGTTCCATGCTCAATATTGCAGTAAAAAATATTGCAGCGATCACCAGAGCCGATGCCCTGAAAATCCACCCCTTATCATTATCCTGGATTTTTGCTCCCCATAAGGATCCTTTCCTTCTTGGATTGGCCCTGTCAGACTCAATATCGAAAAGGTCGTTAAGGCCAAAGACATAGATCCCAAGGGGTATGGTAAGCAAAAGGATTTCTGCAGCAGCTATCAGATCTATGCTGCTTCCTCCAGCCGAGAGCCCAAAAAGATATGCTGCAGGGGCTATTGGGATGAATATGGGCCTGCTTACCAAGATTGCCTTTTTTATAATTTCAAACATTGGTATCTATTTCCATTTGATGCTGCATCCGCATGAAGGGTTGAACTCTGCTGTAATCTCTTCTCCTGCAAGAAGTTTAACTATTGCATCCTCCATCTCGCTTGTTTTTCCCTCTTTGTGCGATTCTGCATGGGCATCATCAAATCTTCCATGGTACCTGAGCCTCAGCTCTGAATCAAAAAGATACGGGTCAGGAGTGCACATCGCGCCATATGCCTTTGCAATCTCCTGCGTTTTGTCGATCAGATACGGGAAATTGAAAGAGTATTTTTTTGCATATTCCTTCATTTTCTCAAAGCTGTCTTCAGGATATTTTACCGAGTCGTTGGAGTTGATCGCAACAATCTGCAGCCCGTCCTTTCCATACTTGCTCTGCAATTCCACTATGTAGTCCATTTTAGGAACAACATATGGGCAGTGGTTGCACATGAAAATTATCAAAACAGCCTTTCTGCCCCTGAACTCTTCAAGGGAGTGGCTCTTCCCGTCAATTCCTTCAAGATCAAAGTCCGGAGCACTATCATCTCTTTCCAAAACCCTGTCATTTGAATACTCAAGACTCATTTTTTCATCCTCGAAGCTCCTATTTTTCTTACCTCGCTATCAGGCCCGTTATCCTTATTATTCTTGTGCTTCGGCCTTTTGGATGCCAGCTCTGTAAGATAGAGCCCGATCATTTCGCGGATCGCATTTTTTGCATCCTTTCTCTCATCAACCTGGACAGTGCATCCAGGAAGCGCTGGAACAGAAACCATGAATTTATCTTCTACTTTTGTAACTTCAACTTCATATCCTTCTACTTTCATAATCTCAACTCTCTTCTTTTCTCTTCAAACTTGTCCAGGTCTACTTCACTTTCCACAAGCTTTGCCTTTACAACCGACCTGTTGAGCTGAGCCTGCGCCCTGTGCGATTTCTGAATGCACATTATGTTGTCTCCTCTTCTCATGAGCGTTCCATGGTTTGCTTCTCTCACCTTTACAAATCCAAGAGCTTCAACAACCTTCATGAAATCATTGGGGTACATTGGCTTGCCCCTGTACTTTACTTCTTTTTTCTTTCCTTTTTCCGGCTGCTCCTGTTCTTCAAGATCAAGAAGCCTTGCAATATCATGATATTCATCGAGCAGTATGCCGGGAAATTCCCTGAAGTCTGCCCATATTGGCGGAGGCCTATCATTTGTCTTGGCCCAGGTTGTGATCATGTTTTTCTTTGTGCCTATTGATTCGAGTTCCGAGAAGAAATCCTCCTCATCAGGAATCAGGAAGGTCTCTGGCCATCTGCCAAAAAGCTTCATTCTTGTCTTTTCATCAAGATTCAAAGCGCCTACAAGCTCAACTCTGTGCTCAACGTCCTCAACGCCAAACATGGCCTCTGCCCGCCCTGCAATTTTTTCATCATCAATTCCAATGGATCTGAGAAGCTCGATTGTTTTTTTGCTTGCCTTCAGCTCACTGTCCACAAGCCGAAATGTCCTTTTCCTTTTTTGCTCCTGCCTTCTTCTTTTTGTCTCCCTATGTGTGATTGCTTCTGATAGCGCTCCTATGCTTAGTATGATATTCTTTGCCCTCTCAAGCCTCTCTCTGCTTTTCTTTTCCTTTGCCTCCTGCTTGCAGCAGTTCTGGTATAGGAAATGAAGTGTGCTATCTGCCTTGATTGACCTCTCAAGTCCAAGTTCCTTTGCAACATCTATTGCCTCGGATTGGATTATCGGATCAAGCTGCCTGATCTTGACCTTCTTGAGCACTTCAATATCCAGATTAACCATGATATACTATCAGAACCATCGAATTTAACCGTTTCTTTTTTAATTCTGAGGTGTGATTTTCGGCTATTGGTTGATCCTATGGCAATCGTGGTAAAGAGAAGAGGAAAAAATGAAGCATATGACAATAGGAAGATCTATGGTTCTGTATATGCTGCATGCATGGACTGTGATCTTGGCGAAAAGGAATCAGAAAAAATTGCCGATAAGACCTGCTCAGAAGTAAACAAATTTCTTCATGGAAAAAAAGAGGTCAATTCAACCGAGCTCTTTGGTTTTGTATTGCAAAAACTTGCCAGGGAGCATGAGGCAGTAGCATTCATGTACCAGACCCACAGGGATCTTGTCTAGGAGAAACCTATGAACACCATAGCATGCGGAAACAAAAACACTGCACAGGCTGCCAAGGAAGTAATGGATAAAGGCGGAAATGCCTTTGATGGCATGGTGGCAGCATCCTTTGCAAGCACAGTAACAGAGCCCATGCTCACTTCTCTTGGAGGGGGCGGAACCAGCCTTCTGCGCTTTGCTTCTGGCAAGACAAAATGCATTGATTTTCTAACTGATTATCCAAGGTCAGAATCTCATGCCGATGCAATAAAAAAAATAGTCAGCTTTGGTGATGAAAAACAGGTTTTTTATCTTGGCTATGGCTCTCTTGGCGTTCCCGGATGTCTTGATGGTTTTCTCCATATTCATAAAAAATACTGTACCCTTGATCTTGCCACTCTTCTTGCTCCTTCAATCAAGCTTGCAAAAGGCCACAAACTCGACAGGCTGCAGGCATTTGTTTTCCAGATTCTCCATCCATTTTGCATGTATACTGATGAATCAAAGGAAGTCTTTGCACCTTCAGGAAATCTTCTTGAGTCAGGTGATTTAATCAAAAACCTGAAGCTTGCAACCTTTCTTGAGCTTCTTGCAAAGGACAAAGACCTGGCAATGCAATTTTTCCAGGAGGCAACAGCAGATACTGTTGATGGAAAGATGAGCGCTCTTTCTCATGATGATCTTGGGCATTACCAGGTTTTTGAGCGGGAGCCCATCTCAATGAGCTATGGCAATTATGAACTTGCCCTCACCCCTCCGCCCTCTGCAGGAGGACTTCTGATTGCCCATGGCCTGAAGTTCCTGGAAAACAAGCTGAAGGGAATTGAACACAATTCTCCGGAGCACATCAGGATCCTTGTTGATTCAATGAAATATGCAAACTCAAGAAGAACAATGGAATTCTTTGAAGGACTTCTCTTTGAGGAGGGGTTCTGGAAGAAGTCCCTTGACCGGCTCGGGGGAACGACCCATATCAGTATCCTTGATTCAGAAGGAAATGCGGCCAGCCTCACTTCGAGCAACGGCCAGGGTGCTGGAATAATGGTAAAAGGGACAGGGATCATGCTCAACAATTTTGCAGCAGAGCCTGATCTTATGCAGTACCGTGATGTCTACAGGCCAGGGAAAAGAATAACCAGCATGATGTGCCCATCTATGATCTGCCAGGGCGGACAGTTGAGAGCAACGCTTGGAAGCGGGGGAAGCAACAGAATCAGAAGCGCCATCCTACAGGTAATTTCCAATCTTATTGATTTCAAGATGACGCCTCAGCAGGCAACAGATGCGAGCAGGGTTCATTATGAGAATGATGTTCTCCAAGTTGAGCATGGCATCCCATCAAATGGTCTTGATTCCTACAAGACAAATCTATGGACTGAAAAAAACCTTTTCTTTGGAGGTGTTCATATAGCCGGAATCAACGGTGCGGGCGGAGACAAAAGAAGGGGCGGCGCCGTTATCATAAAGTGAGAAAATATATTAATATTCCACTTCCAATTATTGCTTATGGCAGCTCCTCGCTCAAGAACCAGAAGAAGTGCTTCTCCAACCTATTCTCCAAGAGCAGTTACTCCCGTAAGGTCTCAACCAAAAAGATCAAGATCCAAGGAAGTTCCAAGAAGAGTGGTACGCTCTCCGGAAAGCGTTCGTGCTTCAATGAGGGCGCAGGCACTTCAAGATCTCTCAAGCACCAGGCCTCAGACCATAATCAGAGGTCTTTTTGTACTTGGAGATCTTCAGGACAGAACTTCTGCAGAGCGCGTCTCAGGATTTCTCACGCATGAAAATGGAGCTGTGAGAAGGGCAGCTGCCATCTCTCTTGGCAATATTGGTGACAGAAGCGCTGGAAGAAGGCTGGTCCGTGCTTTGAGAGACCGGGAGCCTGCTGTTCGCGCAGCAGCTGCAACTGCCATAGGTAATCTCGGAGAGCCCCAGGCAGTTCGCTATCTCATTCTTCGCCTTCGTGATCCAAATGCAACTGTCCGAAGAGCAGCTATCCAGGCACTTGGCCAGATAGGAGATCTTAGGGCAACTCCTGCTCTGAGCGCGAGACTGGTCGGAGGAACTGTTTCGGGCCAGGTACTTTCAATGGATCCGGACCACTACAACAGGGTTGAAATTGCAAGAGCACTTCGCCAAATTGCTGATCCAAATTCGCTTCCTGCTCTTGACCGGGCAAGGAGGTATGACCAGAATGCCCTTGTCCGAAGGTATTCTCTTGATACTTATCGTCAGATAACAGCAGCGCAGCAGACCGAAGAAGAAGGAGATCAATAATGGATTTTTTTGAAGCAGTGGTCCTTGGCATCATCCAGGGCATTGCAGAATGGCTTCCCATCAGCTCAGAAGCAATGGTGACCCTTGCCGGAAAATTTCTCTTTAGCGTTGAATACAAGGAAGCATTGGGAACTGCAATCTGGCTTCACAGCGGAACTACCCTCTCTGCCCTAATCTATTTTCGCAATGATGTCATTGCACTTGTCAAAAGCATTTTCCATGGAAACCAGAGCTTATTGTTTTTCCTGGCAATTGCAACATTGTCGACATCAATAAGCGCAATTCCGCTCCTGCTTCTTGCATTTTCTATAGAGCTTCCTGATGTGCTCTCTACTCTTTTTATCGGCATTTTCCTGATTGTCATATCCTACCTGCAAAGGAACAAAAACCTCCCCGAACCAGATGAAAACCTCACTTCAAAAAAAGCAGCCATATGCGGAATTGTCCAGGGCCTTGCCGTTCTCCCCGGGATGAGCAGATCAGGCCTTACTGTTGCAGCACTTCTCTCCCAGAAATTCTCATTGAAGGAATCTCTCAGGCTGAGCTTTTTGATGAGCATTCCTGTTACCGGAGGAATCCAGATCTTTCTTCCTCTTGTGAGCGATGGTTTTGTCATCACAGCTCCAATGGTAGTCGGAAGCCTTGTTGCCTGCGCTGTCGGCCTGCTGACAATAAAGAGCCTGATGGAATTTGCACAGCGCATTAGTTTTGTCAGGGCGACATTTGCTCTTGGTGTTATCGTTATTATTCTTGCAGCTGCTCTTGCACTCTGAACGATGCCCAAACAGGATAATGGTCAGATACATCTTCAGTAGTTGACTGGTTTAGCTCATATTCCAAATCGAATCTGAAAACCCCGCTTTCAATATATTCATCCAAAGTAGCGTCTGTTATGATTATCCGATCATAATTGCACACTGTTGATTTTGTTGTTGTATCCTCGCCATCTATGAGCCAGATATATTCTCTTAGCGAAACATTGTCGCTTTCCTTCAGATAGTTGCAGTCTGCATTAAGGTCTCCAAGGATGATGAAATCCTCTTCATCAGGATACTCTTCCATTGACTGCTCAAGGACAACCGGCAGCGCGTCCAGTTCCTCCGGAGTCTCATCAGGATCACTGTGGAATGCAAGAAGCACAAAGTCAAATTCCTCAGAAACAAACCTTCCAATGTATGGTTCCCTATGGAATTTATCTTCGCTGTCATTGAAGGTGTAATTTGAAAGAAGCTTGATATTGCTGCTGTATATGTATGCATACTGTTCCTTGCTGGAGGTTCTGCCAAGCCTTGGACCTACAGTGTAATTGTATTTTTCCCCTGGCATGGAGTTTATTTTTTCCACAAGAGCCGGGAGCGCAGTCTGGCTTTTATCCCTGATCTCCTGCATTGCTATGACATCAAAGTTTCTCATTGTCTTTGCAAGAATCTCCATTACCTGCTCTTTCTCTGCCTTTGATTTTCCAAAAACCTGAACATTGAATGCGGCAATTGTTATGTTTTCATTATTTTCATGAATAGTAATATTTTCTTCGACAGGATCATCTGCTGCTGGCTGTTCATTTTCAACACCAACACAACCAAAAATCAAAAACACAAGAATAACAATGCCTAGCCTGTTCATGCTGCAACTCTAATATGTTAAAAAATAAGAATTATTCTCTTTTCTTTCTGTAGGGCTTTTTTCCTCTTGGAGGTCTTTTTCCGCGCGTATTTCTGCTTGGCCTTTTTCCAGAGTCTCTTCTTGATGGTCTTTCCCTTGGGCTATGGTCAATCCCATGCTTCATCCATGCAAAATCCGGATGGTCATCAGCATGCCTTTCCTTTACTGTCTCTACTCTCTGGACAAAGTTGATTACCTTTCCCTCAGCACCCATTCTTCCTGTTCTGCCTACCCTGTGCAGATGCGTTTCCTCGCTCTCTGCCTTGTCATAGTTTATGATGAGGCCAACTTCTTCAATGTGCAGTCCTCTTGCAGCAACATTTGTTGCAACTAGAATGTCAATTTTTCCTGACTTGAATTTTGATAATACTGCATTTCTTCTTGCCTGGCTCATATCTCCCTGGAGCATATCGACATTCCGAAATCCTTTGTATGAAAGCTTTTCTTCAAGCCACATGGTTCCTCTTTTTGTTTCCATGAAGATGATTGTCTTTACTCCAGCATGTGATTTGAGAATCCGGAGAAGCTCTGCGAATTTTTCTCTTCTGATAGTCTCAACATGCTCTTCCTTTATTGTTGCAACAACTTCTATTTCACCTATTTCAATTGTTTTTGCCTTTGGAATGTATTTTGATGCAATATTGAGGATGCTCTCATCAATTGTTGCTGAGATCAAAAGCATTGTTCTCTGCTCCGGCAGCTGCCTTAGAATATCTGTCATCTCATCTGCAAATCCCATGTCCAGCATGTGGTCTGCCTCATCCAGGATAATGGTATCAAAATCAGGAATTGAAACAACCCCTCTTCTGTTGAGATCCAGCAGCCTCCCAGGCGTTGCAACCAGTATGTCAATTCCGCCACGAAGATCCTTGATCTGGACAGTTATGCTCTGCCCTCCATAAACAGCAAATATCCTCATCTGATGTACTGATCCTATTGCCCGAAGCTCCTTGCACACCTGAAGGGCAAGCTCCCTTGTCGGGGTCAGTATCAGTCCTTTTTTGGATGCTCCAGCAGCAATTCTCTCTATTATTCCAATTCCAAATGCCGCTGTTTTTCCTGTTCCGGTCTGACTTCTGATGATGAGGTTGTGCCCTTCTATGATTTCCGGCACTGCCTTCTCCTGCACTTCTGTTGGCTCTAAGTAGCCTAATTTTTCAAGTGCCTCTAACGTCTTCCTATTTAAGTTTAAATCACTAAATTTCATTATCTCACTTTTTGGTAAAAAGAGTAATTCTATGTAATATATCTCTTTACCTATATATAAACCTATTCATTTTTCACAAAAATCACTATCATGAGTAATCCAACAAACATGAAGGCATCTCCGCAAACAAAATCCCACAATGGGCTTTCTCCTGGTCTTGGCGGCCTGTTCTCCTCCTCAACCGGCTTGTCAGGGATAGTTCCTCCTGCAGAAACATTATTGAATCCGGCCTCATCTTCTGTTTTTCCTTCTGAACATACCCTGTTTGATGCTTCTGCGCATCTGTCTGCTGTCTTGAAGCATTCGATCATCGCTATATCGTTGCAGTCTCTTGCATCTGATCCCGTTTTGAACAATTCCTTGCATGTACTGAGCCTACTTACGCATTCGTCCATCTGCGGGCAGCTTCCGATTGCATATTTCATGCTCATCATCGGATATGTGGTTGCAAGACAGGTTGTTCCTGCATCCTGGATTGCCTCGTAGCATTCCTTGTCCATTTTTCCACTTTCATCAAATGGACACTCGTTGCATGATTTGGTAAATGCATCAATTGCGCAGGTTCCAGCAAAAGAAATAGCGCTAAGCGCTACTATTACAACGCCGATTAGGAATATTCGATTTAGCATAACTTGCATTCTGTGCACTCATTTTAATATTTTGTCATTTTGCAAGTTCATATATTTTTTCGATATCCTCCGGCTTTAGTCTAACAAAACTGCCCCTTCTTCCTGAAGCTGCACAGATTTTTGCCATTTCACTGAATTTTTCGCCTCCGATATCAAGCTCTGAAAGGGAAGTCGGAAGTCCAATCTCCCCGAAGAATTCCTTTGTTTTTTCAATTGCCCGAATTGCCATATCCTCGTCGCAGCATTCTTCAATTTCCCAAACCTCTCTTCCAAACTGGGCGAATCTTGACATGTCCTGCCCGACTACATATCTCATCCATGCAGGGAAAATGATAGCAAGCCCTGCTCCATGGGGTATATCATAAAATGCACTGAGCTGATGCTCTATTCCATGCGATGCCCAGTCCTCTTCCCTTCCTGTTCCAAGAATCCCGTTATGTGCAAGGGTGCTTGCCCACATGAGGTTTGCCCGCGCGCCATAATCTTCGGGGCTCTCCATTACTATCCTTGCATTTTTTATTATTGACCTGAGAGCGCCTTCGCAAAGCTTGTCTGTGAGGTCAACCGATCCTGAATTTGTAAAATACCTCTCAAAGATATGGGCCATCATATCAGCAATCCCATTTGCAGTCTGGTCCTTTGGAACAGAATATGTAAGCTCTGGATTGAGCACTGCAAACTTCGGCCTGATATCTCCATGCGATGAAGCCTTTCTTGGCCCATCCTCATTTGTTATTACTGTTGCCATGCTCGCTTCAGATCCTGCGGCAGATATTGTCAGGACAACTCCAACAGGGAGTGATTTATCAATTCTTTTTCCTTCAAAGAAATCCCAGACATCTCCATCGTATGGTACTCCTGCTGCTATTGCCTTTGCAGAATCTATCACGCTTCCGCCTCCAACTGCAAGTATGCAGTCAACATTTTCTTTTTTGCAAAGCTCTATTCCTTCTCTGACCAGGCTAAGTCTTGGATTTGGAACAACCCCGGAAAGCTCAATGAAGTCAACATTTGCATTCTTCAGGCTTGCTAAAATACGGTCATAGAGTCCGTTTTTCTTTATGCTTCTGCTGCCATAGTGCAGAAGAACTTTTTTTCCGAGCTTTCTGATCTCTTCTCCGGCCTCGTTTTCTGTTTCCTTTCCAAAGATTATTTTTGTCCCGCACTGATACTCAAAATTCTCCATTATTTGATCACCCTGTTTATCATTTAAACATTCTGCATATCATACGTACCATTATGAAGAGCAACTGGGACAAAGCAGCTTCTAATTATGTAGATATAGTCGGAGAGACAGGCAGCCATTCGCAGAGGACTTACATTACCCCTGCCATGCTTGGGATGATAGGGAATGTCAGGGGCAAAAAAGTTCTTGACCTTGGCTCTGGCGAGGGGTATTTCTCAAGAAAAGTTGCAGAGCTTGGAGCAGAAGTCACTGGTATTGACATATCTAGTGAACTTGTAAAAATCGCAAAGGAAAAGGAAAAAAAATCTCCCATGGGGATCAAATACCATAACCTGAGCTCCGAAAGCCTTGACGGCATCCCTGATTCATCATTTGATCTTATTGTATCTAACATGGTCCTACACAATGTAAAGAACATTGATGCTACTTTTGCAGAATGCTCACGCGTTCTCAAGGATGATGGTCGCTTTGTATTTGTGATAATCCATCCTTTGGTAGACACTATGAAAATGGCTTCATTTGACAGGGATCTCCAGGGCATTTTCATAAAACTTCGGATCTATGGTAAGCAGTGCACTGTTCCGCACCGCACTCACTGGAACAAAGGAGTTGTCCTCTATCACAGGTCATTTAATCATTATTTCAAACATCTGTTTAAACATGGATTTTCCATATCAAAATTTGATGAGATCTCATTGAAGCACAGGTCCCCCATGGCAGAAGCCTCCCTTCTGAGCAGGCTTCTTATGAGGCTGAATGTTTTTGGTAAACTCTTTTTCTCGGACAAATCAGCAAAGCCAATGATCGGAAACGAAACAGTCCTTGAATTCTGGGAGCAGATACCCTCTTTTGTTGCAGTTGAAGCAACCAAGAATCTATAGAAGCTCTAGGCTAAGAGCCATTACTGCCATTCCAAGGAATAGGCCCATTATCGACAGGTGTGCGTGACTTTCATCCTTTAGGGAGAGAGGAAGAAGCTCATCAAAACTTATGAATACCATGATTCCTGCAACAAATGCAAGGAGGAGCGACATGATGTCTGCTGTGAGAAATGGAGCAAGTATCAATATTCCTATTACTGCTCCAACCGGCTCTGCGATTCCTGACAACAGAGAGATCCAAAAAGCCTTTGCCTTGCTTTTGGTCGCATAGTATATCGGCATTGCAACTGCGATTCCCTCAGGGATATTGTGCATTGCAATTGCAAATGCAAGGGGCACTCCTACTGATATGTCTCCAAGAGCGCTGACAAAAACCGCAAGTCCTTCAGGGAAATTATGGATTGCTATTCCTATTGCTGTGAAAACGCCTGCCGTCATCAGCTTTTTGTTTTTCTTGTCCACCTTTGCATGCTCTCCGATGTAATTGTGCGGCATGAGAAAATCAATTACCATGATAAAGACAATTCCGATGAAGAATGCCAGGTTGGCAGGTCCAAATCCGATTCCCTCAACTGCAGTTGCAAGAAGCTCTGCAAAGGAAACATATATCATCACTCCGGCCGAAAGCCCAAGCGCAAAGACAAGGTGCCTCTTTTTGAAATCTTTGACAAATAGCGAGATAAGGCTTCCGATTCCTGTTGAAAGCCCTGCAAGTATTGTAAGCATCAGAGGCAATTCTATATCTCCAATTTCCATAATATCAGTCTTTGGATCAATTGACTTTATTATAATTTAAAAATCAGATGCTTCGAGTAATGCCTGCTCAAAGAAAATTATCAGACTCTTATTATCTGTTT
Organism: Microcaldota archaeon; assembly: GCA_964651995.1. Taxonomy (GTDB): domain Archaea; phylum Micrarchaeota; class Micrarchaeia; order Anstonellales; family Bilamarchaeaceae; genus Bilamarchaeum. Next base: position 514 of record CAZYZZ010000024.1, on the reverse strand, counting down.
TTTATTAACTTTTTCCAAGCAATTTTTCATAGTTAATAATTTTTTAAGGCAAATTTATTAATTTATCTTGACATATATGAACACGGTGAATTTAAATGAAAAATTTTTTTCTGGTTCTAACAATTCTTCTATCACTGTTTTTTGGCTGTGTCGGCCAAGAGCAGACAGAAGCTGAACAGGATGTAATGAAAGTAGTCGTAACTCTTATGCCACAGGCCGAGTTTGTTGAGAGCGTTGGCGGTGACAAGGTTGATGTTGTAGTTCTGGTTCCGCCAGGAGCAAGTCCACACACATATGAACCAACCCCATCCCAGCTTACGCAAGTTGCTGAAGCTAATCTGTATTTCAAAATGGGCTCTGGAATTGAATTCGAGAATGCCTGGATGGATGATATAAAAGGAGTCAATCCATCCCTGAAAATTGTTGATTGCTCAAAGAACATCGAGCTCATAGAAATGAATGAAGAAGAACACGAAGAGCATGAAGAAGAACACGAAGAGCATGAAGAAGAACA
>CAZYZZ010000023.1:0-13597 GCA_964651995.1 Microcaldota archaeon | reverse complement strand
CCACACTATGGGATTTCCCCTGTCTTACCTCTGTACTTCAAAGACTATAGTCTTTAAAACACTTTCTTCCATAATTATAAACCATGGCTAGGAAAGGATCGGTTTTTCTCATGGCTGCAGGAGCTATTGCAATCAGCACTGCAGTATATATGCACAAAGCACAATACAGCAGCGAAAACATATGGCAAAGGCAAAGGCCGTTGATAGAGAGAGTAAGTGAAGGAAACAGGGAAAAAGCAAGGCTAAACTATCAAAAGCTTAGAACTGGCCTCACAGCACTAAAGAATTCTTCTGATACTGAAAGATGCAAGATGGAAAACAGGTTCAAACTCACGCTTGAGAGAGGAGATAGCGAAGCGCAAGACGAGATTATGAATGGGCACTTTGAGCCTCATTCTGACTGTAGTCTGCTCCACAGGCTAAAGGACGAATCAAAAAAATGGTTTGGAATTACAGGAGCTGCAGGCACGGCAAGTTTCCTACTTGGAGCAATATCACTAGTCGGCTCCTTTTTCCGAAGAAAACAGCTTTATCTTGATGATTCATAATTCTTTTCCAGTCAGCATCTTGTATGCAAGAAGGTATCTTTCACTTGTTTTTGATACAACATCTTCAGGCAATTCAGGTGCTGGAGGCTCTTTATTCCATTCTGTCTTTTCAAGATAATCCCTAAGATACTGCTTATCTACTGATTCAAGAACTCCAATATCATATTTTTCCTTTAGCCAGTATCTTGAGGAATCAGGAGTAAGTGCCTCGTCTATGAGGATGACATGTCCATCATGCTCTCCAAACTCAAATTTAGTGTCTGCAAGGACAAGACCATGCTCAAGCGCATGTTTTTTTCCGAACTTGTAGAGCTCAAGACTTTTTTTCTTTACCGTCTCATAAATGTCGTTGCCAATTATCTTCATCGCATGTTCTTCTGTGACATTTTGGTCATGGCCTACTTCTGCTTTTGTTGATGGAGTAAAGAGAGGCTCTGGAAGCTCTGAGCCATGCTCAAGCCCTGGCGGAAGCTCTATTCCGCAAACGGTCCCATGCATTTGGTATTCTTTCCATGCGCTTCCTGTGATATATCCGCGGACAACGCATTCGAGCATAATAGGTCCGCAACTTTTGACAATCATGCTTCTTCCCTGAAGGTATGCAGGAAGTCCTTCTGGCATGTCTGTGCTGACAAAATGGTTTTCAATGATATCATTGGTCTGCTCAAACCAGAATGCAGACAAGTTGTTGAGTACCTCTCCCTTTCTTGGGATTCCCTCATTGAAAACAACGTCAAAAGCACTCATCCTGTCTGTTGCAACCATAAGAAGCTCGTCGCCGAGTTCATATGTGTCTCTGACCTTTCCCTTTCGGATTAATGTCAAATCTAAATTTGTCTCCGTAATAATTCCCATAATTCTCAACTCAAGAAGATTATTCCCACTATATTTTTAACTAATTGGGAGGTGATCGGTTATTTTTTAAATATGTAATGTGTTAGTATATGGTATGAAATCGTTAGAGAGAGGATCTTCTTTAGCTTCTGGCACTTCCAGGCCTAGAAGAAGCACCCTGGCAGATTCAAAGCCTCCATCAACTGATGCCTCGCGGCTTATGAGAATTGCCAAAGAATTCCTACGCGCTAAAAATTATGTTGATGCAGAAGATTCACTTCGTACAATCCTTGAGGAGAATCCTCGTGACAAGTATGCGATCAGTATGCTGATAAAAGTTTTATCCAGGGCAGGCCGCATGGATGATGCAGAGCAGGTATTCTATGATGCCATTGATGCTGCGGCTACTGACAGATATATTTTTGGATCTATGATAGATTCATTTATCAGAGATTCTAATGTGACAAAGGCAATGGATGCTTTTGAAAGAGCAAAGGAGCACGGCGCAGCCGATCCACATATTTACAATTCTGTTATCTGCATGCTTCGAAAAACCGGGGATGTTGAGGCTGCCAGGGCGGTCTTTGACCATGCTGTGGAATCAGGTTTGGCAGATGACTACATTTACACTACAATGGTAGATACATATGGTAAGGCTGGAAGGGCTGATCTGGCAGAAGAGATCTTTAACCGTTCAATTGATTTATTTGGTCCAAACAGGTATGTCTACACATGCATGATCGGAGCATATGGCAGAGCTGGCCAAATCCAGAAGGCAATCGCCTTATTTGCCCAGGCAACAGAGAGTGAACTTGCAGACAAATTCGTCTTTACTGCCATGATCACTGCTTACAAAAAAATTGGAATGTCAGATGAAGCAAAAAGACTTTATGAACAGGCAAAATCGCTTGGAATTACTGATTCTATCATGGGACATGCTGTCACAAGCTAATTCGCATCAATTATCTCGAATAACTCCCGAAGCATATCTATGTTCAAAATAGGTTTTCCGAATTTTTCCTGATCATCTGCGATTCTTGGGCATGCAGTATTGACAAAACAGTCAAATTCCAGGAAATTGTTTACTGATAGTGGGTCAAACTCATTTGCAACAAGTATTGATACTGCAAATCCATGCTTCTCAAGATCCTCTTTTGCACTTCTTGCAGCTTCAATTGCAAACTGTCCTGGCTTTGTGCTGAGCAGGATCCCAAAGCTCTTGCATGTCAGTGCCTTTGCAATAGCGCCTTTTCTTCTCTTTCGCACCTTTTCCACTCCATCAGATATATTCTCTACTGAAAAGTCATATGGACTGAAAGCAAACACTGGCTTTTTGATGTTTATTGCAAGGGGGTGGAATGCTCCGCTGCTCACAAAGACAACTGCATCTATCTGATCCTCTACTTTTGTTATGCAGGTGGCATCGCAACCAAGAACCTGTCCAACTTCTTTGGCAACTGATCCCTGCGCAGCAAATACTTTCTTTCCATGTTTTTCGAAAAATGCCTTCATCTCCTCAAACTGGTGGATGTGCTGCACTGTTGTTGCAAGCGCTATCTTTTCGAACTGCTCAATCTTTGGAAGAACATTCTCCAGCTTTTCAATGTCAATATCTACGTGGTATGGGATATACTCTACTGGAATTTCAAGATCTTTTTTTATGAACTTATTGTGGCCAACATGGACTATCTTGTCTGCCTTTATCCATTTGGCCTCATCAAGTGCAAGATCGCATGCTCCGTAGCAAGCCGAAGCAGAAAGGAAAACCTCGTGGCCTTCTTCTTTGTATTTTGCTGCAAGCTCTCTTGCCTTTTGCTTGAGTCCTTCTGGAAATTGTAAAAGTATCTTCATTTATTTCTCCAATAATTCATATCGAAGAAGCGTTTTAAAAAATGAATTTTTTTTACTTAATTTTTTTGTAATATTGACAAAAATTTTATTATCAGTTTACTGTACATTTTTTTGTCCCCCTTCTGGGAGACACCATCCTTTTATATACCTTATGTTATAATAAATGTGTCTAAATGAGTATTGGGGTAGAGCTATGAAAAAAACACGAAGAGAAGTTATGCTGAATATGGCCAAAAAAGTTTTTGGCAGCGATGGATTGGTTAGTAAGGTCAAATCAGTCAAGGTTAGGCCTATGTTGCGTCGATTACTAAGCAGAAAACCACTACATGAGGATATTAGAGCTGAAGAAAAACAAGACAGGCTAAAATCACCTAAAGACATGAGTGATGCTGAAATCCTGGACGCAGCAAGAAAGGTTATTGCAGATCGTGGAATAGTTGGAACAAAAGAATTGGTCTCTTCTGATCCTGCTTTGTTTGGTGCCTTGATGAAACCTGGATTGTTAGATGATCTTGGATCAGAAAAGAAACAAATGTCCTGGGCAGAAATGACTGATGACGAACTTGTTCAATCTGCAGAGAGATTTATTAAAGAAAATGGAATAACAAAGAGATCTGAGTTGAAAGAAGCTGATTATGGACTGTTTGTTGTTTTATTGAAAAGAAAACTGCTTGATCATGTCGGATTGGAAAAGAATCAAGTATCATGGGCAAAAGTGCATGATGCAGAACTTGTTCAGGCTGCAACTGCAGTTATATCTGAGAATAATATAGCCTCTCTTAGTCAGCTTCGAAGTCATGATACTGGACTATATACTATTTTAAGAAAAAGAAATCTACTGGACCAGGTAAAACTCGTTAAATCTGATTAAACTTAGCAATCTCCTTTAATTTATTTTCTATTCTTCATAAAGCCCATGAATTACAATATACTATTGATTTTGATTATTGGGACTCTTTTTTTAGGTTGTACAACAAGCCCTCAAGCAGACTCCCCAGCAACTGGCGGGCAGGAGACAGACAATATGACTCCTCCTGATGGCGGTTCTGAAACTACTGATCCAGTTGAAGAAACTTATGATGATTCTACTCATGCAGAAGATAATGACACTGAGGGCCATATATCAGAAGACAATGACCTTGAAAATGACCTTCAAAGTGCTGATGTTCTTATGCTAGGCAGGTCAGTCACATATTACTGGATGGAAGACTACATGGGGCTCGAGTGGACCTGCTTTGATGATGACTGCTATGACGGAACAGTAATGGGCCATTACCAGGGCCATGATTTCATCTATCATGAGCTTGATTATCCTCCAGAGATCACCAACTCTGCAGTTGAGGCTCTTGACACTTATGATTCAGATGTTGTCTTCTTCAAGCTCTGCTTTGTTGATTTTGAGCCTGATGAGAGTGGATATCTTCTTGAGAGAAACAAAGGCTATATCGAGACAATGTATGATGAAGTCGTAACTAAGAGAAACAGAAAGCTCATAGTTGGAAATGCACTTCCAATGGTTCCGGAATACAATGACCCCCTGCTCGTATCTGACCACAGGGACTACAATGCCTGGCTAAATGACTTTGCAGCATCGCGTGATGGAATAGAAGTAATGGATTTCTATGGCACGGTTGCAGCAAGCGACGGCAGCTTAAAATCAGGATATGAGGCAAATCCAGGAGATTCGCACTGGAGTAGGGATGCTTATGCAGCAGTCACTCCGGACTTCCTGGAACTGCTCAATTAATTTTTTTTATTTTAAAAAAAAGAAAAAAATTACTCGTCTTCGAGTTTTACTGTCTTGAGGCTGTCAACATCCTTTGTAAGGCCTGCCAGCCGATCGAGAATAATCCTCTGCTCTGCACTTGCAACAATCTTCCTTGTTCTAGTTACTGCATCTGGGTTGACTGACATGGATGTTGTTCCAAACTGGACAAGAGCCTCTGCAAATTCAGGATAGACTGATGGGGCCTGTCCGCAGAGCGAAGTAGTCACTCCATATCGCTTGCATGTTGTTATAACCTGCTTCAGAGCGCGAAGAACAGCTTCGTTTCTCTCATCAAATCCTTTTGCAAGAGTTGCATTGTCCCTGTCAATTCCAAGTGTCAATTGGGTAAGGTCATTTGTTCCAATGGAAACCCCGTCGATTCCTTCCTCGCAGAACTGATCGATGAGGAAGACTGTGCTTGGAACTTCCACCATGATCCAGAGCTTGAAATCCCTGGTCCTGTAAATTCCAACTTCATGAAGCGCCTGCTTGATTGCACGAAGCTCTCCGATTCTCCTTACAAACGGGATCATGAGCCAGAGGTTCTTGAGGTGGAATTCTTCCCTTACCTTCTTGATTGCATCAAGCTCCATCTTGAATACTTCAGGCTCTTTCAGGTATCTGGCAGCGCCACGATACCCCATCATCGGGTTCTCTTCATGCGGCTCGTATTCTGCTCCGCCTTCAAGATTCTTGTATTCATTTGTCTTGAAGTCTGTTGCCCTGTAGACAACAGGCCTTGGATAGAATGCTGCTGCAAATTTCTGAAGGTCTCCGGCAAGCTTATCAACAAATTCCTCTCTTCTTCCGTCTTCGAGCATTTTTCTTGGATGGACTCCAATGTCTGCAATGATGAACTCTGCTCTAAGGAGCCCGATACCATCGCATGGGTATTTTGAGATCTTTTCAGCCTGATCAACATCAGCAAGGTTAACGTAGATTTTTGTTCCTGTTACAGGTGATGCCATGGTTGTTCCTGGAGTTCCTGCTGCTTTTTTGGCCTCAGGAGCAGAAACCAAACCCTCATATACGATGCCATGGCTTCCATCAACACTGATTTCCATTCCATCCTTGAGGATGTTTGTAGCATCCTCACAGCCGACAATGCATGGAACTCCAAGTTCTCTGCTGACAATTGCAGCATGGCTTGTCATTCCTCCTGTATTTGTGACAATTGCAGATGCCTTTTTCATTGCAGGAACAAAGTCTGGAGTTGTCATCTCTGTTACAAGAACTTCTCCCCTCTGCAGTTCCTTGATTTCCTTTGAACTTTTGATTATCCTGACATTTCCCATTCCAATTCCAGGGGCTGCCCCCAAACCTTTTACCAGAACCTTTGCTTTTGATATATCTGTTTTTTCCATGTCTTTTTCACCCCCACTGCCGCTCTCTTCACTACTGTCCAAAGTGGTTATTGGACGGGATTGTACGATGTACAGATTCCCCTTTTCAAAACCATATTCAATATCCTGAGGCCTTCCATAATGCTCTTCAATCCTCTTGCATTCTTTTGCAAGATCCATGATCTCAAGATCAGTAATTTTCTGATTTCCTTGTGCTTCTTCTTTTATCTCAACCTTCTTGTTCTTCCCATCCATCTTGATGAGCATCCATGGCTGCTTTACGACGTGCTTGTCTACAATCTCCATTTTTCCCTTGCTCACCCTGTAGGTATCAGGAGTAACCTGGCCGCTGACAACAACCTCTCCAAGTCCATATGCAGTTTCAATTGAAATTATGTCATGGTCCTGGTATAGCGGATCCACAGTAAATACAACTCCTGCCTTCTCGCTCTGGACCATTTTCTGGACAACTGCAGAGAGGCCGACTTTCATATGCTCGAACTTGTTCTCTACCCTGTAGAAGATTGCCCTTGGTTCAAAGAGTGATGCCCAGCAGTCTTTGATTGCCTTGAGAAGTCCTTCCTTTCCATGGACGTTCAGGTATGTGGACTGCTGTCCTGCAAAACTTGCTGTTGGAAGGTCTTCTGCAGTAGCGCTGCTTCGAACAGCGACATAAACCTCATGGCCGTCTGCTGCATTGAGCTCTTCATATGCCTTGATTGCATCCTCCTCAATATCCTTTGGCATCGGGGCGTCTGTGATCATCTTCTTGATCTTGTCTGCTGCTTCAACCAGCTTGTCATGGTCATTAACGTCTAAGCTTGATAATATCTGGGATATCGGTTCTTTCAGGTTGTTTGCCTCGAGGTGCTTGTAATATGCACCGCTTGTGGTAACAAATCCATTAGGTATCGGAAATCCATTTTGATACATCTCACCCAGGTTTGCTCCCTTTCCCCCTGCTTCAGCCAAGCTTCCTTTATCAAGTTCTTTAAACCACATTACGTTTTTCATTTGAAAACCCTCTGGATATTAAGGACTGGACCTACTGCTCCCAGCCTATCTGAAGACCTAAATCGCATATATAATTTTTAATACTTGAGTACTCTTTTCCTCAAAAAGCTGGCAAGAGCGCCAACCAAAAGCCCGATTACTGCAAACAGGACAAGTGCCAGGCTGACGTTGCGGATCAGTTTTTCAATTACTGCGTCGATCATCATTCCAAAGACCACCAGAAACACTGCATATATGGCTGCATTTGCAAGAACTGCGAGGATCGCGAAAATCACAGAATATAGTGAACAGTTGAGGATGGTCTCCTTTTTGCTGCACCTGTATGAAAAGTAGAATACTGCTGCAATCTCTATTGCAAAGCCAACGAAGTAAAAGCTAAACCACTCGCTATTTGCAAGAAGGTCAAAAACAGTTCCGACAATCACAAATACTGCAAAGGGAACCTTTGCCTCGTTGATTATCCTGTTCATAAACACCAATAGACTTATAGACTTTATAAAAGTAGCTAGAATTCATGCTCAGGATACTTGCAAGAATTTCCGGCCTCCTTATCATTGTATTTTCTTTTGTGACAGGCTCCACCCTCACAGAATATGTCAGCAGGTGGCAGCAGGCATTCTTCCTCATTCTTCTTGCAGTCTTCGGCCTTCTTATAATCAGTATCATACTAGGGTTTCTGATTGCTCCTTTTACCAAATCCAAATCCAGGAAAAAAGGCGGCCACTTTGTCTTTGAGCACCTCTGGACCAGGCAGCTTAGGGCATTTATGTATTTTTCCATGAATCTTGTCATTTCCCTTGTTGTGACCATGTTCATAGCAATATGCTCCCTGCAGTTTAATTTCTACTTCTCAATTCCCATGGTTTTTGTTGGTGTTCTGTTCCTCTCATTCGGCTTTAGCCCTGCAGAGAGGCTAACTAGCAAAAACAGCAGCGGAAGGCTCTGGGCAGCGCTTGCGCTGCTTCTCATTGCTCTTGGTTTCATACTTCAGCTGGAGCTTCTCTATCTCCTTGCCGGCCTTATGTTTTCATTTGTGCTGATTGCGAGGCTTCGGCTGCCTTCTTGATAATTCTGCAATCTTACTTAGAACCATACCTACTACGAAGAATATGAAGACATCTGAGATAAGATCAAATATGTATATCCCAATAGAGCGAAGATGCATGTTCATGGTCTCAAAATATTCTGATTCAATAAAAAGCTCAACAGCATGGCCTATTGGACTGAAGAGAATCAGGCCAATTACGATTATGATCAGAATCAGAGGAAGAATGTCCCTTGGCCTTCGCCAGTTTCTCTCGACATAATCACGCTCAAACACAAAACCTATTGAAAGCGGGATGACAAACCTGATCAGCGGAAAATTGACTACTGGCAGATTGTAATCCCTGGAAAAAATAGATAGAAGCACATCTATGATAATTCCAATGAATACGTAGATCAAAAGGTTTCGAAGCAGCATTGAGCTATAGATTGCGCCTGACTATTAAAAAGAATGGCCTTTCCCTGGCCTATTTTTCTTTTTGTCGTTAATCTGAATAAATTTACAAACTATCATTGAAAATTGTTATTTTGTCAAAAAATCCTATCAGTGGTTATATTAGTGCTAACTGTTGTAGTTGATGCATATAGGTGAAGTTATCTCCCAAGCTTCATTTCAAAAAAGGGAAAAATATGAATAAAAATTTACGATTCCAAAGAAAGCTGCTCAGATCGGCCCTTCATAATAGAACTTTGCCAAAGGAAGTTCGATCAGCATTACCAAAACTTGATGGGATATTTGCACATGTCCTGCCTCCTAAAAACAAGAAGACACAAGAAAAGGTTGTGCATGGAGTTGCAGCAGTTTCTGCTAAATTGGAACTAGAAGGTAAGCTTGATGAACTGCAGTTTTTATGTAGTGGCGGACATCCAGAATTTATTGTTGAAGGGCAAGCAGAGATCACAGATGATAAACTTAGATTAATTGCAAATCTTGCAAAAGCTTCAATAAGATCAAGAAAAGTAAAACAGTTCTTTAGATTAGTCTCAGCAATGGATATTTATGGATTTCTTGGCAGGGTAAAAATATTCTCCGGCGATCGGAAAGTTGAATTTGAAGAAGTTCCAGATCATGTCCAATCAGTTGCAAAAATGATTTGTGCAGGAGCAAAAAGCGATGAAGAAATAAAAAATCTCGCAAAAATTGTTATGAAACAGCTTGCGCTACAGGGAACAGAATTTGATTATGGCGAATATTATACTGGGAATATAGAAGATGCATTTCAAGTTTTATCTGCAGTGGTGGGAGATCTACTCAGAGTCCAAGCTATTCTAAATCAGGAATATCCTGAATTTTGCAAAAAACATGAGGAAAACATGGTAGTTTTTAGTGATGGGCAAGATCCCTGGGAATACGTGTCTCTTCTGTCTAAAGAACTATTGGAGAATCTTGGAGTTTATCGACTTTTTAAAGATGGCAGCTACTTACCACTGCCCTTTAGTCAATCCTTTGTTCTTGGCAATGTACCTGGATATGTGATAGCTGAAGGAGAGCTTAAAAAGGCAGGTTTTAATGGCCTGGCTTTTGGTAGTGACATGCTTTTTGATTCTGACGAAGAGATGGTCATTCATCATGAACTACAACACGTTTTTGATACTTCTTTAGGGATTAATGATACTACAGTGGGTGCAGAATATCGAGCATTTCTGTCAGAACTTGTTTTCACTAAGGATCTATCATCAGTAATTTCAAGAGAATTTGAACCTTATGTGGATGGAATATTCGTTGAAATGAAGATTGCCGATGCCTTATTTAAGAAAAAAGAAAAAAATATTCCGAGTAGGCTTGCTCACTCTTATGCCAGATATAAAATTTTCAAACAATTGGGAGAACTGAGCTCTTCATCAGATCTTGAATCAATCAGAATAAAATCACGAGAGCTATTGAATGCTGAATATAATCGTTTAGCTGGAATGAGCTATGATGAGATCATCAGAATATTCGAGCCTTTAGCTAAATAAAACATGGCTTTCGCTATTCTGATAAAATAAGAAAAAGAGAGCATCATTCTAGATAACATGGATGACGTGACAACAAGATAATCAATAGCCTGGTTTAGAGAGTTATATGTATTAGGCCGTTAGTAATTGCTGGCTGAAAAGCTCGGCGAACCTTGCTTCTTATACCACAATCCTATCAAACGGATCTACTATCCGTGGCATTTGCTCCCTCGTTTTGAGAGTTGCTTCGACCTTAGATGCTTTCAGGTCTTATCAACGTGGCGCGTGGCTGCTCGGCAATGCAAATCACAACCGATAGACTAGAGGCGCCCGATCCTCGTTCCTCTCGTACTCAAGGATCGTTACTCTCAAGGAGCTACACTCCCAGGAGATACTACCGTACTGTCTCGCGACGTACTGAACCCAGCTCATGTGGGATTTTGATGGATGAACAACCCAACCCTTGGCCGCTCCTACACGACCAGGATATCCCAAGCCGACAGCGATGTACCAAACCGCGGGGTCGATAAGTACGCGAGTTAGTCCTTAAAAGTGAAAACGATTAGACTAACGCCGCAGTGTACTCTCACCCGCGACGAGCCTGTTACCTCCAGGGTAGCTTGTCTGACAGCTTGAATCCTCATCAAAGGGATTTCAAGGTTCGTTAACCCCGACTTTCGTCTCTGCATTCCACGCTTTTCGAAATACAGTCAGCCTTGCATTTGTGTTTAACCCTCTACTTCCGATTTCTGACCGGAATGAGCAAAGCATTGGGCGCCCTTGTTTCCTTATCGAGGGCGTACCGCCCCAGCCAAACTATCCACCTGACGCTGTCCTCTTGCGAGTAAGCAATATCAAACCAACTAAGTGGTGTAACATTGGCGCCTATCCATGCCCCAGAAGGCATGACATAACAGCTCCCACTTACGCTTGGTAGCAAGCTCAATATTACAACATCAGACTATAGTAAAGCTCCATGGAGTCTTCGTTTCCCTCTGGGAGTTACCGGCATCTTCACCGGTCAGTGAGTTCACCAGGTCCCATGTTGGGACAGTTGGAGCGACGTTACGTCATTCATGCAAGCCGCCAATTAAGCGGCGAGGTATTACGCTACCTTAAGAGGGTCAGAGTTACCCCCGCTCTTTACCAGCCCTTCCTCCGGTTGAAACCGGTATTCAGGTACTAGCAGTGAGCAGACGTCAGCCACCATACTCAGCCTTTCGGCTCTGCGGTGACCTGTGTTTTTGGTAAACAGTCGCACTCCACTTGTAATTGCAGCCACAATATTACTCATACTATGGCACCCCTTCTTCCAAAGTTACAGGGCTAATTTGCCGAGTTCCCTAACATGGGTTATCCTGCCACACCTTAGCCTTTTCAGCTAGAGCACCTGTACTGGTTCTTGGTACGAATATAGAAGATCGTTCCAGTTTTACTTTTCATGGATCCCTGGATTCAATCGAATTATCCCTACGGGTTTCATCCTCTTCTCCTCACAATGAGACTCCGAGGACCTACTCCCTTCAGACGTCCGAAGACGCTCGACCTATCCAAAGATGTAAAAAACTGGCTTGCGTTACCGCGCCTACTTCTATAGTTCCGGAATATTAACCGGATTCCCTAATTTCGGTCCGTTGGAATTACCGAGGACCTTAGGATCGACTAACCCTCAGCTGAAGAACGTGGCTGAGGAATCCTTGCTCTATAAGGTGTCCGAGATTCTCGCTCGGATATGCTGCTACTAACACCAGGATGTTCATAACAGGCCGCTCCAATAGACGTCACCGCCTATCTTCGGCGCAACCCGTTCGCCCTCTTAATCAAAGGCTTTTGGCCTTGGTGAGGTATCGGAAGCTAGTTTAGTCCCGTGAATTTTCAGAATCTGCACTCTAGACCGGTCCGCTATTACGCGTTGTTTAGAGGGTGGCTGCTTCTGAGCCTACCTCCCGGTTGTTTTTGAATAGAGACTCCTTGTGGATTCACACTTAACTAGCATTTAGGGCCCTTAACCCCACGTACGGTCGAACCCGTAAACGACGCCAGACTTACTCCAGACATCGCCACTGCTTCCTTCTATGATGATACAGTATTCGGAGTTTGAGAGGCTGGTGACACCTTTCGGAGCCGCTCCACCCAATCAGTGCTCTACCCCTGTATCTATCTCCAGAAACGCTGTGCTAAGACACACTTCAAAGGGAACTCGCTATTGCCATGTTCGACAGGACTATCACCCCTACACCCAAGTCACCTAAGGGGAATATACCACCACTAGTTGCGGGCTTTCATCAACCGTCAGGTTGACTGCACCCTGCTCAGGCGTAGATCACAATGGCTTCGAGTCTATACAATGTGACTGATCGCAAATTACAACGACGTCCCTCACCCGAAGGCTGCGGACTATTGCTTTCGCTTCGATTCTCATCTCGCCACATCACATAACTCCCTGGCTCTTGCTTCGAGAAGAAAGACAAAACACTGCTAAACCTATGTCGGGTTTTTCGTTACCTAGAACCCTTCCATAAGCCTACGCTTTCATGCCTTGCCATGTTGTAATCATATAATTTCAGGTACTTTTCACACTGGTCCCCCAGTGCTTTTCAGCATTCGCTCGCGCTACTAATTCGCTATCGGTCTTGCGCCCCATATTTAGATTTGGATGTTGATTACACCCATATTCCTGCCCGCATTCAGGCGGACCATACTCTTATTCGGATCATTCCGCTTTGCTTCGCACAAGGGACTATTACCCGCTATGGTGCCTCATTCCAGAGGACTTAAACTCACAAAATGGATACTCCCCGCCACATCTCCCAACATATTACTATGCTGGAATTCAGCGTGATCTATTCGGCTTTCAATCGCTTTTACTAACCGAATCTCAATTGATTTCTCTTCCGCCCCCTACTAAGATGCTTCATTTCAGGGGGTTCTTGCGCATTACTGCGCGCACCTAAACCCTTGGATCACAGACTGCGTGCGTCTACCCAAGGCGTTTCGCCGCTTGCCGCGTAGGCGTGCGGGCACAAGCCAAGCCATCCACTATATGATATATACAGCATATAACTTTCATTTTAGTGTTTTTCACTTTTCCCAGATACTATTAATATCTTGTTGTCACTTCATACGCATGAATTTCTCTCGAGATGAGAGAGTCTCTGGCTAGTTTAATTCAACGCGCCTCAGGAAGGCGCTCCTTAAAACAAATTAGAGCGGATTCTACTTATGATTCTACTAATTTATAAAGCTTTCGGGGAAAA
>CAZYZZ010000022.1:0-13641 GCA_964651995.1 Microcaldota archaeon | reverse complement strand
GCATCTAGCTGTGTTACTACCTCTTCATATTGGTCAGAATTAACATCCATGGTCTTGGAACTACCACAACGAGAACAAAGAAATTGACCATTTATGTAATCAATGGGACGAGGCAATTTCCCACAACCGGAACAAATTTCGATTGTGTCTTCCATGGTTTTGTATCAACTACATAATATAAAAACATAACGACTGGTATTTTGATGTGAAAAAAGAGGAATCTAAAAAATATTAAGAAATTCTAAAACTATCTTACACCAAGGAATTCCTGGGCTAAAATGCGCATATTGTCAATTCCAACTGCATTGTGAAGGAGCCTTCCTTCAGATGTAACATAGGTTCCTGCATATCCATCTTCATCAAACAATTGGGACTGGAATGTTGGCGCTCCCCTGTTTCTTCCATAGAACCTCATGGTCTGGTCAAGAGCCCCACCAGGACCACGATAGAGATTGCCGTAATCAAGAAGGTCTGTTTCTCCCTCAGGCATTCCTATTGCAACAACATGCGGACCATTCGGAGTATTTACTGAAGCAACGATTGTAGGAATTCCGTTTGACCTCATAAATTCAGCCATGAGGTGGTGTATTCCTGCACATACTGCAACCCCGTTTCGAAGGTCTTCTGGAAGAGGGGTATTGCCTGAGTGTGTTGAATAGAATTCTGTATATCTCTGAAGATATGCAAACATGTGAGACATTGTTGCATTGGAGATTCTCTCAACGTCCGGGTTCAGGAAATCTGTACTATACAAAGCTTCCTCAACGCCGTTGGCAAATGCTACCTGCTGCATGAAGGCTCCTATGAACCTTGCAGTTGTTATGACCTCGTTGACCGGTGCGCCCTCATACAATGCAGAGAATTCTTCCATCGATCCTGCTGATCTGATTCTGCTCTTGGCAAGATTCACTTGGGCATCTATGCCAGGATTTCCAGACATTCCAAATCCATAAACTCCAGGGTTTTCATGAGATGGGAAATCTGTTTCAGCAAACTCGATATCTCCAGCCTGCATGTGCTCATATCTGAATGTATTTGTTGAATTGAATGACTCTCCGCCAAAGACTATGTTGAGCCCTACCATGACCATCGGATCCCATCTGCCGCCAAGGAATTCTGACCAGTGGGTTGCTCCGCCTCCGACATAGACATCACCCTCAACAGTATCACTGAAGTTGATTGTCCGGGTTAATCTTCCACCGACTCTCTGGTTGATTCTTCCATATTCTCCAAACAACCTGGCAGTGTACTGGTCCTCCAGGAAACGGTACTGGGCACCGAATTCAATGCTTTGGAATTCTGGCCTGTAGTGTCCGTAATATGCGGTTTTGATTGGGTCTGGTGCCGCGAAATAGAAGTTTGGCATACCATAGATCAGGAAATTATGAATTTCAAGAGAAATCCCTGTTGCCATATTAACGTAAATATCATCCCATCTTGGATAGGAAAGCGCTCCGCCTATTACTCCGCCGATCCTGAGCCTTGCATTTTCTCCAAGCGGCTGTGAATAGCCAAACCCTACGGAGTGAGAGGTATACAATACTGATGGCATGTTTCCAAGGGCCGCGATGCTTCCATAATAGGCTAGTTTGAATCTCCAGAAGTTGACTGATGGCCTCAGCATTAATCTTGCAAATGGAGCTGCCTGGGGCCCGAACCATATGTTTCCTCCATCAAATCTGATATCAAGAGGCCTTGGCGTGCTTCCGCTTCCGCGAAGGGTGTACATTACAGTACCATAAACTGCAGATCCTGCTTCATTTGCATAGACATTTCCTCCAATGTCCCATGCATTATCAAGGCTGATTGACCTTCTTCGCCCTGAGATGTTTACTTCTGTTGAAAATGGAGAGAGCTCCCTGTCACTGTAATCAATTTCTGCTTCTATATCAGCAGCATCAATATGCGGCTGGAGCTGAAGATGCAGGTCCCTTGGAGGTTCTGCCTCGGCATCCTGAGGCTCTTCATCAGTAGCCCCTCTCACTGGAGGAGCAGGTTCTGCTGGTGCAGGATCGCTCTGTTCAACCCGCTCCTGCGGAACAGTAGCTTCCTGAGCATGAGCAATATTCTCTTTTAATGGTAAAAATGCGAAGGCCGCAGCAGCAATTGCAGCAACGGCGAGTTTCTTAATCTTTGACCCTTTCCTCTGAGATTTCCTGAGCTTTTTCATGAAATACCACGTTATATAATTAAATAATAGGGTATTTAAAGTTACAGATAGTCGGCTCTTTTGGATTATTTTTTCTTTCCCTTGAGCTTTTTGTTTATTTTTGATGCAAATTCAAGATAATCCTCGAGAAAATCATTCATGCTGTCGAGCTTTGCCTGCTTTGATGGTGGCTTTTCATCCCTGAAGCGGATATTTACCAATATCTTCAGGATGCCATGGCTGTTTGACAGTCTCATCAGCATATGTTCTTTGTGGAATTTCGATATGTCCTTTTTTATGGAATCAAGGAATTTCTTGTCTCCTGAAACTGAATACTCATTCAGCCAGCCAGAGCCCTGATTGAGAATCTCAAAAGTTTTTTTGCTGTCGTTTCTTGTAGAAAGCTCATAGTTAACAGAAACAGTATGGCCTATTTTTCCAAGCAAAAACGATTTGTAGTAAAACTGCTCTCCTGCATAATCAAAAATCAGCCTTCCGAAAGAAAAGAAATCTGATTCCCAAGAGGTTATTTTTTTGATCTTTGCAATCGATCTTTCAAAATCCTTGACCTTGCCGATATCCCTCACAAAGACAAGCGCATACAAAAGAGCAGAGAATATTGCAAGATGAGAGTATCCATAGAAAGCAGATATCATAGGCACTAGAAGCAGTAGAAACATGAAAAGTAAAAACTCATAAACAAAATATGGATAATGTTTCATTGAAAATAGAACAAAATCAATTTTTATTAAGCTATTCTTTTGCAGTGCCTGCATCAACCATGTGCTTGAACATCTGGTATGGGACCACGACGCACACGTCACACTCGCAATCCGGACAAATGAAATTCTCTTTGGAATTGCGCCTTATCTTTCCGCAATTGGCGCAAATTTCAACTACGTTCTTCAGACATTTCACCTATTCAAACATTTTTGCAAACTCGAATTTCTTCCTGTTTTTCCAGCTTCCTTTGTGATATACATAGCTTGCTATCAAAGGCACTACAGTAGTTGCCTCTGCATAGACCATCTGCTCATATGTAGTGTCAACCTTTCCCCACGAACATGCTTCTTTGAGAGTTGAGCTGGAGCATGCCCCATCCCGGACATCTGCAACAGTGACCTGGACTGCATACTTGTGCATTGGAACTTCCTTCCCAAGAATCTCAGCACAGACAACAGTATCCTGTGCAAAGTTTTTTGGAACACCTACACCGACCATGAAAAGCCCGGAAGTTGGAGCCTTGAGCTTGATTTTGGTCAGCTCGTAAAAGTCCTTTACTGAATCAATTGAAAGGTGTTTTTCAGGATTTTTGTGCTGGTGCAGAACAAGCCCAAAGCCTGCGCTGCAATCTGAAAATGCAGGGCAGAATATCGGGACATTGTTCTCATAGGCGCTCTGGACAAGGGAATTCTTTTTCTTGGCATTGCCATCTGCAAGATATCTTCCCATCTCGCGGATAAATTCCCTTGAAGAATGCGGCCTTCTCTCCATTGAATCTGCTATATCTGCAATTGTCTTGTCGCAAACCTGAAGCTCATCCTCATCAATAAATGTATCATAGATCCTGTCGATGTAAATGCTCCTAAGCTGATTATCATCTACAAACTGGCTTCCCCTGTAATGCTTGAATCCAAGCGCTTCAAAAAAGTCCATATCAACAATGCTTGCTCCTGTTGAAACAATCGCATCAACCATGTTGTTTCGAACAAGGTCAGTATAAACATCCATGCAACCTCCTGCACTGGTGCTTCCTGCAAGTGTCAGTATGATCGCACAGTCCTTCTCAGCGAGCATCATCTCATAGATCTCTGCAGCCCTTGCAGTATCTCTTGAGGTAAATGACATTTTTCCCATAGCTTCGATAAGGGGAGTAGAGTCAAGTTTCTTGATATCAATATGTTCAATTGGAGTCTTTAGAAGCTCTTTCTTATCCATCTTCGTTCACCTTTTTCCTGATTTTTTCTGCAACTTCATTGAGTTCTTCAGGAGTTGCACTTCTTGCTCTTGCCATGCTCAGATCCCCTCCAGCATGCAGGGGAATCAGGTGGATGTGCACATGAGGTATCAGGAATCCTTCAACAATAACGCCTATCCTCTTTGAGCCCATTGCAGCCTGGATCTTTGGAGCAAGGAATTTCGATGTTTTTAATATGCTTGAATATTCTGCATCCTCCATATCAAACAGGTAATCTGAATGCTTTTTCGGAACCACAAGGGTGTGCCCTGGATTGATTGGATTGATATCCAAAAAGGCGATATATTCGTCATTTTCAAATACCTTGCTGCTTGGTATTTCTCCACGTGCAATTTTACAGAACAAGCAATTTTCCATGTCTGTTATTGCAAAAGTAGATTTCTTAAATGTATTTTACCAGCTGACGTTTGGCCTTTGGAATCTGGTTGATCAGAATCCCTGATTTGAGCATTCCGCATCCAAGGAAATTTCCGCTGCACTCAACGATGACATAGCCATTATCCTCTAATTCGATGCGAATGTCCTGGCCATTTGCATAAGAGACTGCCTGCTCCTTGGAGATATGGACTATGTTTTTTGTTGCGTGCGCTCCAAAGAGCTGGAGGAAATTTGTTGTTGGCTTTACTGCAGATTCTGCGCGGGCAATAAGAAGGCCTGGAGAGACTATCTCTGGCCTCTCAGGGATTTTTTTGGGTCCCAGATAAACTCTTCCCTTAGGACCTGCATATATCCCGTATTCGTCGAATAGTGACTTGGGAATTCCAAACCGCTCTGCAAAATATTTCAGCACATTCATTTCCTCACCTTTGCCAGGAAGAATCCTCCTGTGTCATTATGGTGCGGCCATACGCGCGCCACTTTTTCAATTTCAGGATCATACTCTTTTCCATTCCACTCAGTTATTCCTGGACTTAGTCTGAAATCCGGAATTTTAATTTTCTCCAGCTTCGCCTCCCTCTTTTGAAGCAGATGGTCAATCACAGATTCGTTTTCCTCAGGAGCAAATGTGCATGTTGAATAGACCATTGCGCTTCCGCTCTTGAGAAGATCAAATGCCTTTAGGACCAGCTGTTTTTGCAGGCTTGAGTGTCCGTGGATCTTCTTTTCACTCCAGATATTGAACAATTTTGAATTCTTTCGCACTGTTCCTTCGGAAGAGCAGGGAGCATCGAGGATGATGCTGTCAAAGGATGAGCTTGGAAAGAAGCGAAGGTCCTGGTTTGTGATTACTGTGTTGAGGGCTCCTGCCTTCTCAAGATTGAATTTCAAAGCCTTGATCCGTGAATATGAGATGTCATTTGCAACCAGGGTTCCCTTGTTTTGCATCATGGCAGCAATCTGCGTTGTCTTTGATCCTGGAGCTGCGCATGCATCAAGAACATAGTCTCCAAGTTCATTTTTCAGGACCAGCGGCGGAAGCATTGAGACAAGCTCCTGAAGATATATCTTGCCAAGAAAATGCTCAAAGACGCTTCCGACATTAGGCTCATCAGAGACAAATGCATCAGGATACCATGGCATCTGCCTTAGTTTTATCCCATAGCCCTCAAAATTTTCCCTAACTTCTCTGCTGCTGGATTTTATGGTATTTACCCTGAATGATTTTGGAATCAGCTTTTCGATTGTTTCAAAGAAAAGGCCAGGATCATCTACAATGCCTGCATATCTTTCTCTGAAGGGTTTTGGAATTGGCATGCATCAGAAGTCTGCTTGGAAACTCTTATAGCTTATTTGATTTTGAGCTGATCGAAAAATTCTGGTGTATGACGAGGCTGTTTCTCATATGGTCAAATATCTCAGTGAGCTTTTCCCTGTCCTTTTCCTTTGCGCTCCAGTTTATTGAGAAGACAAGCGGTTTGGCATAGAACATTGATCCGCCCCCAAAGAAATCCTTTCCCTGGGACTGATATCTGAACTCCCTTGAATATTCAGACATTCCGCGGAACTTGCCTTTTGAAATTGATGCTATTATCCCTGCTGTAGGGCTTTCAAGTTCCATGTGGGCATATTTATCAAAATCAAAATTTTCTCCGAGATTTGCATCAACTGCAATTGTAAAATCAATGTCTTTGGAATCAAATGATATAGTGTATCTTCCGTCGACAACAGCAACATCGCTGTCAAACTTCCAGTGCTTTGGAAATTGTATTGTGAAGTTGCCAAGAGGATCACAAAATGTCTCGTATTCGAGTTTTTTAGAAAAAAATCCAAGGATCTTATCTCTCAGCAATCCAAACAACCTCCGAACACTTCCCATCAAACGGAAGATAATCAAAACCGCAGTAATCGCGGATATTCTTGTATCCTGCTTTTGTCAGAAGCTCGTTCATTTCCTTTGGTTTGATGAAATAAAGCTGCATTGAAAAATCAGATTCAGATCCCTCGCAGGTCATCTTCACCTTATAATTTGCAATCCTGTCCCGCTTCTCGTATTTCAAAAACCAGTCAAGGACATAGCGCTTTCCATCCTCAGTAAAATCCTCCTGCTCAAAATGATGATAGTCATCTACCATCTCCAGGTCTTCAGGAGCAGGATTGTAGATATGGATGATGAGCCTTCCGCCTTCATTGAGGTGGGACTTGAAGTTTTCAAGAGCAGCCTTTCGCTCAGCTTCAGAGAGAAGATGGAGAAAGCTCCGGTATGGGACAATAATCAGGTTGAATTTTCGATCAAGCTTGAAATCAACCATGTCTGCCTGCATGATATTTGGCTCAAGGCCCACTTCCTTTGCATTTTTCCTGAGCACTTCCAGCATGTCCGTTGAAAGATCCACTCCTTGGACGTCAATGCCATGTGAGAGAAGCTCCAGAAGTACCCTTCCTGTTCCGCAGGCAACCTCAAGAACCGGACCCCTTGCATTTTTTGCCTCCCGGATATAGAAGTTAAGGTCAGATTTGTCGCCATATACTATGTGATAGTGCTCAGCCATTTTTTGATAAACGTCCATCACATACCATGTGAAACGAAGGTAAATAAAGATTGCCGGGAGTAAAATATCTGTGTATCTGCATATTGATATGGACTACTTTTTTGCCCAGATAGAAGAAAAAAGAAGGCCTATGCTCAAGGACAAGATAATCGCTGTTTGCGTCTTTAGCGGAAGAACTGAAGACTCGGGAGTAATCAGCACAGTAAACTATGCAGGGCGCGCTCTTGGGATAAAATCAGGAATGCCGATTGCGCTTGCAAAGAAAAAGGCTCCTCCTGCAGACAGCATCTTTCTTCCGGTTGACCGTGAATCATATGCCCAGGCATCTTCCTTTATTGACCAGATCATAAGAGAGGGGTGCGACAAAGTCGTCCAGGCAAGCATTGATGAATGGCATGTGGAGGATCCTGATGCAGTCCAGAAAGCTCCGAAAATCAAAGAAGAGATACAAAAAAAGAGCGGACTGACATGCAGCATAGGCGTGGCCCCTTCCCTCCTTGGAGCCAAAATGGGAGCCTCCAGATGCAAGCCGGATGGCCTGCTGATTCTGGATAAGGAAAATGAGGCCAAGCTCATCAGCGAATCTGACGTTGAAAAGGTTCCTGGAATCGGGAAGAAAACAGGAGAAGCGCTGCGCGCTCTTGGGGCTTTGAAAGTCGCGGACATATCAAAGATTGATCCTGGAGCGCTTGTTGAGACATTTGGAAGGAAAACAGGCTCATGGCTCCATGAATTGTCAATAGGAGAGTACAAGAGCGAGCTTGGAGAGGAAAAAGAGCAGGAGGAAGTAAGCAGGATAGGCACGCTCAAGATGAAGAGCCGGGACAGCTACATAATCCTGGAGAAACTTTCTGAGCTTGAGCCTGAGGCAAAGGAATGGCTCATGGAAAAGAAAAAGTCATACAAGACCCTGACCATCATATTTATCACAGAAGACCTTCGCACCCATACAAAATCCACATCATTCAATCATGCAATGCCATGGAATTCAAATATTGAAAGTGAGAAGAAAAAGCTGATTGAGGAGTTTCTCTCTGAGAATCCTATGATGATCCGAAGAATTGGTATAAGATTTGGCAATTTCCTTGATATTGGAGGCCAGACAACGTTATTCTAACTAAAGAAAGAAAAAAATGAATATAAAAATTTCCGAAGGAAAATTACTTCCGTCTCCTTGTTTTCCTCTTTGAGACTTTCTTAACTTTCCTTTTTTTCTTTGCCTTACATGAACAAGATCCACCTACGATCTTGGTGATAAGGCAACAAATTGATGAAATCATGTTATTATTAGTGGTTAAAAAGGTATTAAAACATATCGTTTTGTTGTATTTTCCTTATTTTAGTGTTTTGAGGAATTCCTCCTCTAGAACATGCAATTTTGCCGGGATAATTAGGGCAAACGGAGGTTTTCCAAGTTCTTTTTCAGTTAATTCTGAGGTTTTCCCGTATGTTATCTTCTCATCAACAGAACCAAGTCTTGAGATAACGACCACAGAATCAAATTCAGAGAGCATTCCGAGTGCTGTTTTTGCTTCCATAGGCTCAGGCTCAGTATCAAGCAGAACAAGGCTGTGCATATCAAGCTCGAGATTTTTGCGGATGACATCCAGAGATGAAGTCGGTGCATAGTTTTCCCTTGGATTGACAAGTGATGCTGTTTTTCCGAATCTGTATATCTGAAGGCCTGACCTTGCTGGCGCAGCACTGTAGATTGAGGAATTTGGAATTACCTTTACATCAATATTCTTGGATTTGGCATCAAGAACCAGGGTAATGTGGGTTGTTGCTGTGAGGGGATCACCTGAAGAGATCAGGCATACTCTCTGGTTTTGGGCGCGATCAATGAGATACTGGCTCTCGACATCCCTTCTGGGAAGCCTCTTGATTCTTTTTCCGATTTTTTCCTCAAGGATAGATACCTCATCCTCATCTATTGGGTTGGTGTAGGTTTCAATATAAACAAGGTCTGCAGATGCAAGCGCATCAATTGCAGATAGAGTCAGATCAAAGGATATTCCTGAGCCTATTAGCGTAAGTGTCATTGCAATAGAATAATTACATAACATTTAAAAAAAGAAAGTCGCAATAATTAACATAGTATAACAATCCTTTCTTTACCGGGAGGATACGCTAGGGGCGTTACCATCCCCCTGCCCCTATGCGTCCCATTTCTATTGTGGCAAAATGAGACGGGAATTGTCTCTCTTGATGCTGTTTTTCTTTGAAAAGCCCTTATTTACTTCAAGCACGTATTTTGCAGGACGAAGAGATTCGTAAGAAGTGCAGTTGAATATATTCAGTCCGCATGGCTCCATCTCATCAACATCTACAACGGTGCCGTTTGATGAAATGAATATTGCATCCAGGGGAATTGTTGTATTGAACATCCAGAATGAGAGGTAGCTTGATTTGTTAAAAACAAACAGCATCCCCTCATTTTCACCAAGGCTTTTTCTTCCCATAAGTCCCTTTGCATGGGCAGTGGCATTATCTGCAATCTCAACCTGGACCCTGATAGACTCTCCCTTTGAATTGATGAGTGTGACTGATTTTTTGTCTCCTTTGAATGTCACAAAATAGATTATCAGAATCAGAAGAAGGATAAATAAAATAATGAAAATATAATTCATAGGTCAGTAAACCTGCCTTCGAGTTTTTTCAAAACAGCTGGCAATGTCGTATATTCCATATCTTCTGAAGGCAGCCTGTGCGGCTCAAACGGACCATGTCTTCTTATGTAATCTGCAATTTCAGAAGACTTTTCCCTTGCCTTGTCAAAAGCCACATCCTTGAAGAAATCAAGCGGCTTCCCGAGCATGCCATTTGAAACCTGGAAACCGAGTGCAACGACCCTTGGCGGACCGTCGAACCTTGATGGCAAAGCATCATCCATGCTGCATGGCATGATAGGGCCATTGTGGGATCCTCTCATCCAGCCAGAGACCATATGGGGAAATGCCCATGGCTCGAGTGCTTCTCCGACTGCAGGAAGACCGGACTGGCATCTTACAACAGCAACAGGATCATCCTTTCCGACATACTTTCCGGCAATCTTGGACAGCTTGTCTGTGCTTATGCAGGCAACTGCTTCCTCCTTTGGAACTTTGCCTGACCTTGCATGGATCTTTTTGATGACATACCTGCTTTTTCCGCCGATAAGTGCAAGAAGATCATATGTCTCTTCAGGAGTTCTCAGAGTAACTGTCTTGTTTGCCATCACATCATAAACTTCAAATTCAAATCCGGAATGCATGGACTCATCGATTACAAGTCCTGCTGTGCTGAAAGGATCACCGAACATCCTGAAGATCGGAAGATTGAATGCTCCTGGCTCCGTCTTGTCCATAAGGAAACAGATTACAGGTTCGCTTGCCCTCTCTTCGAATTCAATTTCTGCTGAGCCCGGACCCATTCCCTTGATATTTCCGGAGAATGTATCTGAGAGAAGATCCTGGCCAGCTCCATAGAGCTTCAGCCTCTTTGCTTCTTCTGTGCAAGCAATAAATGTATCCCATGCAAGCTTGTGGACCTCTTCATTGTCAGGCCCCTTGTCATGGGTCATAATAAGATCAAGGTCATCCCCGCATCTTGCAACGAAATAATCCTTTATCTTGCCGCTCTTTTTTGCAGCTTCGAGTTCTTCGCCTGCTTTTTTCAATAAAGCTGGATGAACAGAAGAGTGTCCAGGAAATCCACCAACGTCCGCCTTAATTATACTAAGTGTTGTTTTCATAACAAAAAAACCTCTCTTATGAAGATGATTCTCGTATATAATATAAAAACATTGCGAAAAAAATTTCGAAGATTGCACGCGCAAATCAGGATTTGTCCTGATTGATCATAACAATCTTGTCTTCTTCAACTCCTTTTGTCTTTGCTGTTTTTCCAACATGCAAAACCTGCTCTGTTCTGGAGCTGTCCCTGTAGATCGTAACTCCCTTGCAGCCGGTCTTCCAGGCAAGAAGATAAACATTCTCAACATCCTCGACAGTTGATTTTGCAGGCATGTTGATGGTCTTGCTCACTGCAAGCTCCACGTTCTTCTGGAAAGCTGCCTGCATCATGACATGTGCCTCTGGCGCAAGGTCATGTGAGATTCTGAATACTGCCTTGATATCGTCTGGAATCTCATCCATTGTCTGGATGGTTCCTTCTTCCATGACCTTTTTGATCAGGTCCTCGCTGTAGAGGCCGCGGACCTTGAGCACATGCTCGAAGATCGGATCAAGGTAATAATACTGGCCTGCGCGGACTGTTTTCAAAAATGACAGTGCAAATACCGGCTCTATTCCGCTTGTCGAGTCTGCTATCATTGAAATTGATCCGGTCGGGGCAATTGAAGTGCATGTTGCATTTCTCATTGCATCAAATTCCTTGGAAAGCGGGCTGTCCTTGAATGCTGGGAAGGATCCCCTTGCCCTTCCAAGCTCATGGCTCATTTTTCGGGCCTCATCATTGATGAATTTCATGACATGCTCACCAACCTCGTAGCCAAGCTCAGAGTCATAAGGAACTCCCATCTTAAAGAGCATCCTGGCAAAGCCCATAACACCAAGCCCGATTCTCCTGTTCTTCTGGCTCTGCAGCTTGATCTGCTCTATTGGATACTTGTTCAGGTCAATGACATTGTCAAGGAACTGGAATGCAAGTCTTGTGACATACCTGAGCCTGTCCCAGTTTACTTTCTTCTTCCAGTCGGTTTTGCTCCAGTCAAGCTCAACAAATTTTGCCAGATTGATGCTTCCCAGGTTGCAGGACTCATAATCCGGCATTGGAACTTCTCCGCACGGGTTTGTTGCGTGAATAGGATCAGAAGGGGTTGGATTGGTTTTGTTTATTGTGTCGATAAAGAGCATTCCTGGCTCAGCAGATTTCCACGCGCTGTATGAAATAAGATTGAAAAGGCTTCTTGCACTGACTTTCCTGAGCGTCTCATTGTTTCTTGGGTTCTTGAGCGCATATTCTCCGTTTGCCTCAACAGCTGACATGAATTCGTCGTCCACCATCACAGAAACATTGAAGTTCTCCATAACTCCGGGGGTTTGCTTCATTGTAATGAATTCTTCGATATCAGGATGCCATACATGCAAGGTGGCCATGTTTGCGCCCCTTCTCTTGCCGCCCTGCTTTATGACATTGGTTGCATTGTCAAAAGCGCTCATAAAGGAAATCGGCCCGGATGCAATGCCTGCTGTGCTTGCAACAAAGTCTCCCTTTGGCCTGAGATAAGAGAAGCAGAATCCTGTTCCGCCTCCTGTTTTGTGAATGATTGCCTGGTGTTTCACTGATTCGAATATCTCCTCGATTCCGTCTTTTACCGGAAGAACGAAGCAGGCTGCAAGCTGTCCAAGCTTTGTTCCTGCATTCATGAGTGTGGGCGAGTTTGGCATGAATTCAAAGTTGGTCATGATCTGGAAGAATGCTTCTGAATAGTGATTTACTGACTGCTCATCTGCTCCATAGTTCTTCTCATTTGAAGCAATGTAGCTTGCCACCCTCCTAAAGAGCATGCTTGGAGATTCGATTACCTTTCCCTGATCATTTTTCAGAAGATATCTTCTCTCCAGGATCTGTACTGAAGTGAGAGGAAGCTTCAGGTCATCCTCAACA
The DNA here is from genome assembly GCA_964651995.1 of Microcaldota archaeon. GTDB lineage: Archaea > Micrarchaeota > Micrarchaeia > Anstonellales > Bilamarchaeaceae > Bilamarchaeum. The sequence continues at coordinate 974 of CAZYZZ010000022.1, read as the reverse complement.
CCAAGAATCTGCTTCATTTCACGTTCTACATTTTTCCTGTGGCGATAGATGATGTATGATTTTGCAGTGGCAGCATGCCCTGTTTCAATCAATGCCTTTTCTACCATATCCTGGACTTCTTCTACTGTTGGAATATATTCTTCCTTGAACTTGGAGTTTATGGACTCAATTACCTTGCCAGCTACGTTTTCAGCTTCTGCCCTGTCAGTTCCACCAACTGACTGAGCTGCCTTAAAAATAGCATTTATGATTTTTTCTTTGTCAAATTCAGCGACGTTTCCGTCTCGTTTTTTTATCTGTGATATAGACATTAGCCCACCTATAAACTCTCGATTCGAGCCTCTCAACTCTTCCGAACAAACCTAATACAAGAAAATGTATTTGGCTAGAGACTTTCAGTATTATACTTTAAATTATATTCAGTCTCCGGCGTAAAACAACTTCCATTATTTTATCGAAATACCACTATTACTTCGATGCGATCAGGCCGCCAACTCCGCCTACTACAAAGTTGATCAGAGTTCCAACAAGGATCAGCCCAAAGCCGCATAAAGCAGCTGCCCCGATTCCTGGAAGTCCGACCATCCCTCCGAATATCTGGGATGAGACAACTGCTCCGGCAGAACCAAAGCCAGCCCCGCCAGGAATCAATCCTGATATAACAAGCATGTTGAGCATGAAATCAAAACCAAGATGGATGATTGATGTAACAAGGTATGCAAAGGCAGCAAGAGCACCTGCGCCAACAGGATCTAGCCCATTGGTCTTTACTGCACGCATTCCAGCTAGCACATACATGACAAGGAAAACAGGGACCATAAGAAGAGAGTATCCAAGTGCTATCAACTGGACAATTTCAGCATTTGCATCAGTTATTATCAGGGTCAGAAGTTGCAGAATCATCGAGATGATTACGAAAATAAATCCAACACCTATGAAAATAAGCGAACCCTTAATCACTCTTCTTATGTCAA
>CAZYZZ010000021.1:0-13703 GCA_964651995.1 Microcaldota archaeon | reverse complement strand
AAAATGAAATACTTGATCATGTTTGCAGTTCTTTTGTTTGCAGGATGCCTGGGCGGGGCTCCAGAGGGCAATATGGATGAAAATGATAATACTCTGACTGTGGGATCTGACAAGGCCACTGGCGCAGTGGACAAAAGCGGGACAATCACAACCGGAAGCTTTGAGCAGTGCATAGACCAGTGCTCATCCGGAGTTGGCAGCGGTGAATACTGCGAGGATGGCTGCAGGTTTGAAAAGGCAGAAAACACAAAGGATGTCTCTGTCTGCCATGAGCTTGACCAGAAAGAAAGCATTCCAGAATGTTATGGGACTGTTGCAATTGCAGCTAGCGACATCAAAATCTGCGACCAGCTAAGCGAACAGGAAGACCGGAACCATTGCGTAGCAGCATTTTCTCCACGCTAAATTCCATAGCCCATGGAATCTATCTTCTTTATTCTTTTGATGACTGCACCCAGTACAACCAGCAGCAGCGCAATTCCAGCAATTGGAAAGAGCGCCAGATGAAACAGCAGATATCTGAGCAGGCATATGATGCTATTCTGCTCACTGCTCAGCCTGAAGAATTCTCCATTGAATTTCAGGTAGCTTAATTTGGAGAGCAGTATTATGGGCAAAAATGAAGGCCCATAACTCTCATTGAATAGAACTCTCTTTCCAAGCGTTTTTCTGATGTTGAGCAATATCCGGATATCCTTTTCTATCCAGTGGATCGGCATTCCAATTATCCCTAACTTCTCATAATCAATGCTGGTAAAAACATCTGAGATCTTTGTATCGATCTTATCTGGCTTTTCCTTTATCTTGGTGCTATTGCTTGCCATGCCTTTTCCAAGCCTGAGCATTGTTCCATCCCAGATAGCGCTGATATATGCTCTGGCAAGTTTTCTTCTTCCAACAAGGCCATATCCAACTGCCCCAAGCAGGTGGAAGAGGGAGCAGGAATAGGCGCCAGCAAAATCATCATTCAATATTGCTGAAATCAATGCTCCTTTGACATATGAATAGGCATTATTTTCTTTTTCAAGTATTATCGGCATGCTGCTCTTGTGCACTGCCTTGGCACTGATTTTGAAAACCTTGAATTTCTTCCTGATCCTCGAAAGAAGCTCAATATCCTCTCCGCCAAAATAAAAAGGAAGATAAGTGAGCCCGACTTTTTCAAATACTTCTCTTGAAAAGCATCCATAATGATGGATTATATCAAGATCAAGTTTTGCCTTTCCATAATCTACCTGCGGCAGAATTGCATTTTCTCCCTTTTTCCTTGCCCTGTCCATCTCTTCAAGCAGGTTTTCAGAAACAGGGAGGCAGTCGTCGTCTGCAAGTATGATGGTCCTATAGCCCTGATCAAGCGCAATCCTCTCTCCAATGTAAAAAGCGCCTGCAGATCCTCTGCCAGATTTCTCTCTTATGTGGATGGCATTTTCTACTTCCAGAAATTCATCGCTCTTCCCATAGACAATGATAATATTGAATTCCCTGAATGTCTGTTTGGAGAGGGCAGCAATGTGGCTCTCAAGGGTTTTTCTGTCGTTTTTTGAAGCAATAACGATGACTATGTCTCTTTTCTTTGCTATTGTATCCTTTCTTTTTGAGATGAGCGCTGCTGCTTCAGGCCACATAATATTACCAGTGCTTTAGCTTGAATTTGAAGAGGCTCACAGCCATCCTAAAACCATCGCGAAGAAGATTGAACTTGGACGATCCGGCTTCATTCCATTCAATCGGTATTTCCTTTATCTTCAGTCCATTTCTCTGTGCACGAACCAGGAACTCAGCATCAAAGAACCATCTCTGGTCCTCTATTTTCTCAAAGATGCCAACTGCCTCTTTTCTTCTAAATGCCTTGAAGCCGCACTGGTGGTCTGAGATTTTTGATCCTAAAAGAAGCCGCACCAAAAAGTTGAAGCACTTGCTTGCAACATGCCTCCAAAAGTCTCTTGATGTTTTTGATCCCTCAAGATACCTTGATGCAACTACAATGTCTGCTCCTTCTTTGATGGGGGTAATGAGTTTTTCAAGGAATCTTGGCTCTGATGCAAGGTCTGCATCCATGAAGATTATGATGTCTCCTACTGCGAACTTTGCTGATCTGATTATTGAGGCTCCTTTTCCCAGTCTTTTTTTGCTGGTGAGGAGCCGGATCCGCGGACTCTCAAGACGCTTTGCAATCTCAACTGTCCTGTCAGTGCTTCCGTCCTCGCTTATGATTATCTCTGTTTTTTCAGGTATCTTGGAAAGTATCCTCTCAATCTGCTTTACTGTGGCTTCCAGTACCTTCTCTTCATTGTATACCGGAAGGATTACAGAGATCATATGATTATATCATTTGATTATGCCTTAATAATCTTTCCGAGGACTGTGGCAATAATTTCAAGGCTTTTGAGAATAATCACTCCTGTCATAAGGACCGGTCTGCTGTAGAATCTCTTATCTCCAAAAAACAGCTTCAGCCTGTAAAAAACGCTTGTCTGCCTGGATCTTGTTGCTGTTTTTCCATAGTAGTATTTTTTTGAAAGCCATTTAGAGAGGGAAAAGCCCTCCTCATGGTGAAGTATCCCGGATTTGATACGGGCCATCACATCAAGCCCAAGCCTTTCTATTTTTTCAGGAAGGGCTGCCTCTTCAAAAAATACCACTTTTTCATCAAATCCACCGGCCTTCCTTGCAGTCTCCAGCTCAAAAAACCTTGCAGATTCAACTTTGCTTCCAGAATAAAAACTTCTCTCAAAGTCTCTGACTTTTACCCAGAATGACTTTCCAATGCTCCTCTCAGGAATGACAACGCCGCCTGTTTTCGGTCCCATTGCCTTTATGCACTCTGCAATTACGTTTTCTTCAAGCTCCATGTCAGAGTCTATGAAAAATACATAATCCCCGCTGGCATTCTTCATGCCGATATTCTTTGCCTTTGTCCTCTCTCCTTCGTCAAGAATTATCATTGCAGAGTATTTTTTTGCAATCTCTCCTGTCCTGTCCTTGGAATGCCTGTCAACAACAATAATCTCAATTTTTTTGTGAGTCTGTCTTTTGATCGATTCCAGGCATCTGGAAATTTCCTTCTCACTGTTGAATGTAGGAATCACTACAGAGACCAAATCTCCCATATTCAGGATTCCGCTTCTGTTTTTTTATGCCTTTCTCATCCTTTAAAAACTAATCTTGAATTATTACCCCATGCCTAAAACTGATGGGAAAGCAATAACAGCATTTCTCAATGATTTTGTTAGTCAGCTCACTGCCATCTATCCTTCGGAAATACACTACATAATACTTGCCGGAAGCGCATCTCGAGGGGATTTTGTGATCGGCAAAAGCGACCTTGATATGGGCATAATTCTCAAGGAAACAAAAGATATTGCCAGGGTAAAGAAAACTGCCCTTGAAATCTTCTGGAAGCTTGATTCGAAGCAGAATATGAAATTCAGGCAATCACTTGGACTTCCAGGCGGAAAGCAAAAACCTCCATTTGATGTTGTAGGGCCAGAAGGCAAGCCCAAAAAAAGAAATTTCTTTGCCTTGATCTCACCGTTTCTTGGATATAAGAGGGCAATGCTCAAGCATACTATTCTCTATGGAAAAATACTATATGGGGATGATTCCATGCTCAAGCAGCTCAAAAAAATATATTCAGGATGGGGGCTTTTTGAGATTTTAATCTCATATGATCTTTTCCTCTCACTGTTTTCTGTTCTTTCTTTTATCCTCTCTCCAAATGCTGCTATGAGAAGATCTGCCCGCTCTCTTCTCTATACTTTTGAGGATGATATGTCTCATCCATTATTCAAGAGGGCAAGTTCTATCCGCCTTGATTTTGATAATATCGCCCGCGAATGGTCGCTCTGGAAAAAATTCCTGTTCTGTCTTTCTGTCCCATTCCCTGTTTTCTCAAAAATGGTGGCAGATCTTCGAAGGAAATTCACGATTATCTTCTAGGCAATTTTATTAATCATTTTCCCTCATTTTATTGCTTATGAGGATTCCACTTACTCTCTGGCAGATTCTTAAGCTGAAGAAAAACCAGTGGAAGAGCCGGGCAGAATTCGAAGAGACCCAGCAGGAAAAATTGCTCAAGCTCATAAATCATGCTTCATTGAATGTTCCGCACTACAAAGGTTTGAAAGTCAGGGATCTTGATGATCTCTCATCTCTTCCTGTTCTGACCAGATCTGACTATAAAAAGGATCCGGAATCCTTTATCAGCAAGACTGCCAATCCCAATGATCTTATCGCAAGAAATACCTCTGGCTCATCAGGAACTCCGATGAGGGTTCTTATTGATTCAAAAGAGAACCTCTACAGGAGTGCAAATGGCCACTATGCATTCTCTGAATCAGGGATGAAATTGTTTGATGAGGTTGTCTTCATCTCGCATGCACTAAGCCCGCCGCCAAAATCCAGTTTTGTTAAATATCATTTCTTTGACATCCTGGAGACTGAAAGGGATCTGCTTCGCCAGATAAAAAGAATCAATCCAAACATCCTCTGGGGCTATCCAAGCATTTTGGTTCTTCTTGCAAGCAGGAACCAGAGCGAATCATTCAATATATCGCTTCCAAGGGTATTTACCCAGGCAGAAATCCTCTCAACACCTGCAAGAGAGATGCTAAAGCGTTCCTTTAACTGCGAAGTCCGGGATTTTTATGCTTCAATGGAATTTGGGAGGATCGCCTGGGAATGCGAGGAAGGAAATATGCACCTTCTTTCAGATTCAATGATTGCCGAGGTCGTTGATGATAATGGAAATCCGGTAAAAAACGGAAAATCAGGGAGGCTTGTCCTGACCCAGCTCTTCAAATACACAATGCCGCTAATCCGCTATGAGATAGGGGATGAGGCTTCTATTGGAACAAAGTGCAAGTGCGGAAGAGGCTCACATGTCCTATCACCAATCAAAGGCAGGCTCAATCTCCACGTGACTCTGCCAAGCGGAAATCTCCATTCTGCAACATTCGCTGACACTGCTCTTCGAAAACTTCCAAATCTTCTCGAATTCCAGATAGTTCAAAAATCAAGAACCAAGCTTCTCATAAACATAATAGAGGCAAAACCAATGGACCCATACCAGATAGCAAGAGCAGTCAATCTTTCAATGCCAGAGTCCATGGATATAGAAGTTGCTTTTGTTGATTCAATCAAAAGAGAGCGGTCAGGAAAGTTCACCCATTTTATCTCTGAATTGTAGCAGCCAAGCACGCCAGCATTTTAAATTCCATCATCCATAGGCTAATTATGGACTCTTCCTTCTTTCAGAGGCTGAAGATCTTTCTTTCAATAAGGCAGCAGCAATGGCAGTCCAAGGAGGATCTGGATGATCTGCAGAAGAAAAAACTGCAAGGCATCATGGATCTGGCAGAAAAAACCAAATTCTATGGAAGGCTTCTCAATGATTTCAGTATTGATGACTTCTCAAAATTTCCAATAACTACAAAAGCAGATCTTGCAGGTGCTCCGGAAGATTTTATCTGCCAGGGTCTTGACAAATCCAAACTCAGAGTTGAGACCACTTCCGGCTCAACAGGAATTCCAAAAAAATTATTTTTTGATTCATATGCGACCAATTATCGTGCTGCTCTTCTTGCCATGATACAGCTAGAATTCGGAAGAAGCCCGTTTGATCTTTATGCAGAAGTGTCGCTAAAGACCCCGCCTCCATTTCCTCTCTCATCAATAGGTCTCTATCGTAAATTGTATTTTCCTCTTCTTGATGATGAGCAAAAGACATTTTCAAAGCTAAAGGCAAAGAAACCGGATATTCTTGCCTGGTATCCATCTATGCTCACTATGATGGCAAGGCTGAACAATGATGATGGAAATCCCATCAAGCTCAAGAAGGTGTTTTCCGGAGGAGAACTATTAACAGATACATCAAGGAAACTTATTGAAGAATCCTTCTCATGCCGTGTGTTCAACCAGTATGCTGCAACTGAAGTTGGCGCAATCGCATTCGAATGTCCGGAGGAGCACAGTCTCCATGTGAATTCAAATTCAGCTCTTGTTGAAATTGTTGATGGGAAGGGGAGGCCAAGTGGGAGCGGCAGAATCATAATAACAAGTCTGATCAACCATGCAATGCCTCTGATCAGATATGATATTGGAGACCTTGCAAGTTGGGGAGGGGAATGCTCCTGCGGCAGAGGTTTGCCTGTTCTAAAATCAATTTCTGGAAGGGCTGATGATCTGATTACCCTTCCAAGCGGCAAAATCAGGTCAGCGCGCCATATAATCCCACTGGAATATCTGGACTCTGTAAAACAATACCAGATCATCCAGGAGTCCGAAAACCTCTTTACATTCAGGTATGTTCCGGCAAAGACCTCCATTTCAAAGAATGCGCAGGAGTATTTTGAGAGCCAGATTCGAACTGGGTGTCTTGGCGAGGATATTTTCGTGGATTTTGAACCAGTAGAACACATCAGGCGGGGAAAAAGCGGAAAGCTTCGGAAAGTCATCTCCAAAGTAACAATATAATAAGGAAACAGGATAATATATCTCTGAGAGTGGACTGATGTTTGAATTGTCGATGATGCTCGCGAGGCAAAAGCTGAATCAATGGAAGAGTGAGGATGAATTCAAACAAATCCAGGAGCAGAAATTCAAGGAGCTTTTCACCTATGCCAAAACATACTCTCCATATTATCGCAAAACCCTGAAGGATTGCAGTTTTTCCAGCCTTGAGGATCTATCTGATCTCCCGCTTACAATGAAAAAGCCATTGCAGGATTCTCCGGAAGATTTTCTAAGCTCAGAGTTCAAAAAAGACTCGCTCATAAAATCCTCAAGCTCAGGCTCGACAGGCACTCCGGTTGAAATATACCATGATAGAAGTGAATCTCACTTTGGCCCTGGTTTTGAGCTTCATCAGTTTACTGAAGCAGGAGTAACTCCATTTGACTCCCAAATCAGAATAACTCACAATGACTACAAGCAGAATCTCATCCAAAATCTTGGAATCTTCAGAAGAAGGCATCTGCCATTTTCAAATTCCCCGCAAAAGAATCTCCAGATAATAAAACAAGGACCAAGGAAGGTCCTCATTGGCTTTACTTCTATCCTGGTTCCTCTTGCCCAGGCAAACCTGGAGGAAAGAGCAAAAGCAAAGATAGTATTCACTTCAGGAGAAGTGCTCTCAGAATCTGACCGCAAACTGATCAGCGAATCATTTTCCGCTCCTGTCCGGGACATGTATGGATGCGTTGAGACTTCATGGATTGCCTGGGAGTGCGAAGAGGGCAGCATGCATCTGTTTTCTGATTATCTTATTGCTGAGGTCGTTGATGACAATGGAAATCCGACAAAAGGCTATGGGAATATCGTAGTCACTCCGCTCTGGAAAAGATCAATGCCCCTTGTCCGCTATTTCCTAACTGACAAGACTGCAATATCAAAGGGGTGCAAATGCGGCAGGGGCTCTACTGTTATAAAACCCATAATAGGGAGGGATGATGATTTCATTGTCCTAAAGAATGGATCAAAGCTTTCTCCTGCTGTCATCTCCTGCGCTTTAAATGATGTCAAAGTCCGGGAATATCAGATAGTGCAGAATGCAATTGATGACATTGTCTTCAGGTATGTTCCTGCCAAAGGGCTTGATTTGGAAAATCTCAGGCAAATCCTCAGGGATCAGATAGGAGCGGTAAATATGGAATTCGAGGAGCTTGAGAAAATCAAATGCACCAGGACAGGCAAGCGGAAGAAAATCATCACCAGGATCTGATCTCTTGCTTTATGATCTCTTTTGTTTTTTCTGATCTTTTGCGGACTGCCTTGGAATTTTCAGATATCAGGTTCCTGATCTTCTCCCTCTTTTCTATCTTTTCCATTATCTTCCCAATATCTATCTCATCAACTTTGCACCAGCTGCCTCCGGCAAAATCTCCGAGGACTTCTTCGAACTTGAAAGTATTTCCAATTGCAAAGAACGGGGTTCCTGACAGTGTTCCAAGTACAAGGGGATGCATCCTGCTTGATATTATGAATTCTGATTCTGCAACCAGTACTGCAACTGAATCAGGATCCTGAACTGTGTCAATTGACTTTGCGATGCTTTTTTCTGCAAGCTCTTTGTTTATTCTTATGTCTGCTTTGTTTGCAGGCATAAAGACAACCTCGAATCCTGCATCGGCTATTTTTTTGCTAAGCTCTACCATTTTGCTTGTATATTTAGCAGATCTCACATTCTCGGCGCAGAAGATTATTTTCTTTTCCCTCTTTGTTTTCTCCGGCCTTGGATATGTGAAGACAATGTCTGCTGTGAGCTTTGCCTTCTTCACTCCTATCTCTTCCAGCAGCCTTGCGCTTTTCTTCTCGCGGACAAAAATCAGATCTGCCATGTTCAAGAACAGTGAAGCAAGGTTTCCATTCAATAGGCCTTCAAAAGGCCCGAAAGTCTGAGGGAGTATGATTATCTTTTTTTTCAGTATTTTTGCAAACAGGAATTCGCTGAATGTTGTCACAAATCCGTATTTCGGGCTAATGAAGTCCCCGCCAGGGCTGACAAGAACATCACAGTTGAAGAATTCTGACAGTGGTTTTTCAAATTCCCTGTTGAACAGGAAAATTTTTTTCCCAAGAGTACGGAAAGCCAGGACAGACAGCATGTGCGAGCCGTATATGAGCGGATACCAGATTATGTTCATTTTCCGGACCGGCCATGGCCACTTTTCAAGCTTTATCCCCAAGCCAGGACATTTCCTCATTGTAAATTCCGGATCTGATACCAGTGCGGTTATTTCTGATTTCGGAACAATCTCCCTCATCAACCTTACAGAAGTCTTGAGCAGCGCCATGTCTCCTACATTCGGGCTCCAAGAATGAGGTATCAGTATCTTCATCACTCGATATTCTGGTTGCAGCTTTTAAATATCTTCGATGATACTCTTTTCTGAAAATTTATGGATGATACATCCCACTACTCAAAGGAAGTTGCAAAAGGCAGCCTTTGGAGCATGGCCGGAAGCGTTGTTTTCTATATATCCTCATTCTTCTATGTCATCCTGATTGCTCATGCACTATCCCAAAATGATATCGGCCTTTTCTTTCTTGCGCTGAGCGTGGTTTCGCTTGGAGCAACATTTGATAATTTCGGGATAGGAACTGCACTGTCACGCTATGTGCCTTTTTTCGAAGGAAAGAACGAGAAAGGAAAAATCAAGTCTCTCCTAAAGCTAAGCTATCTTGTAGTCACTTCATCATCAGTTATTTTCATGATCATCTTCTGGTTTCTTGCAGATTTCATCGCCTCTATTTATTCAAATCCAGATCTTGCAGGAACTATCCAGATGCTCTCCATATTTTTTCTCTTTAGCAATATCTTCAATATCAACATATCATATTTGCGCGGAAGAACCAACATAAGGGCCATGCAATATTCTGCAAATCTCCAGAATCTCTCAAAGCTTATACTAACTGCCATCCTCTTCTATTTCTACGAAGCATCTCTTCTCACACTTATTGCAGCATTCCTCTCTTCCTATGTGGTTAGTATAATCCTCTCATCATTTTTCGTAATAAGAGATACATTTACCCTGCCAAAAACCGAAACCAGCTTTTCTCTCTCCAATTTCATGTCAGAAATCATCCCATTTGGGCTGATGCTGAGCCTGATTCATTCTGTCGGGACAATATTCTCTTCTGCCAACCGCATGCTCCTTGGATACATGGTTGATCCGCTGGAAGCCACCCAGGTAATTGCAATATATGCTGTGGCATACACTCTTGCGAATGTCCTGATGGCACTGCCAAAATCCATCGGCGACATCTTCCTGCCGATAATATCGCGCTTGTATGGCAAAAAGGAACTTGAAAAGATCTGCTCGATTACAACTACTGCACAGCGCTGGTCGCTTTTCATGACCATTCCATTTGGCGTAATCATGATCCTGTTTTCAGGCGACATTCTCTCCTTGATGTATGGGGAATCCTATAGGGCAGGAGAGCTGGTTATGTCGATTCTTACTCTTGGAATACTCTTTAGCGTTGTTTCATATGTATTCTCGCTTTCCCTTGCAGCAATGAAATTAGTAAAAATCCAGCTCCTGATAGCACTTGTCTCAGGTGCCATAAATCTTGCCTCAAGCGCTATCTTCATCATGATGTTCGGCATGGTAGGATCTGCAGTTGGTACCTTTGTTGGTTTTGTTATCAGCATACTCATGCTCAGCTATTATGCAAAGAAGTATTTCAATTTCAAATTCTCATCAAAAGTACTAAAACTGGCCATCTCAGGAATTCTGGTCATGGTGATCATGCTGTTAATCCGGCCACACCTGCTCTCATTCTTTGGCATCTTTCCAGAAACAGAAGCGCTAGGCCTTGAGCTTTATCTATCAAAAATAATCCTGATGGGCTATATGGTTGTTTTGGCAAGCATTTCCATGTTCTTCTTCCTGATATTTGCCCTTGTTCTCAAATGTGTATCACAGGAGGATGTTTCACTTCTGGGACAGGCCATGATGAAAGCAGGAATGCCAAGGCCACTCGTAAAATTCACAAAAGGGCTTGCATCATACGGCATTGGGGAAGACTAATCGATTCCATATCCACGTGTTTTTATCTCTCTTGCCATGATCATTCCAACAATAACCAGAAATAGTGCTGCAAATACTGACATTGGCGTAACTATGATCATGAAGATTATTCCAAGGATTATGCCTATCATTCCCCTATCCGTGTACAATTCATATGTTTTCTCATCCTGGATGATGGCACTTTCTGCCATGAGCATGATCGGAAGATGCACCCTCTCATATCTTTTGACAAATATTATCCTCTTTCCAAAATATTTTTTGAAGTCAAGGAAATATCGAAGGGACTCGGCTATCCACCCTATTACTCTCAGGGAACTTCTGAAAAGGAGCTTGTAGTTGAATTTGTCCGGATCGCTATTTATCCTCCTATCAACAATTACATCGCCGCTTTCCCTTTTGTAATCCACTATCCGGATATCATCGCTTGCAGGAATTTTTTTATCTCCAAACTCCATCAGAGCTCCACTTATCATTGCCTTGAGAATCGCACCTGCACGTTCTCCCCTCCCGAATATCATGAATGAAAAAGCACCAACCAAATGGAAAAAGCAGAACAGGAACGCTCTCCAGCAATTACCAAGAAGAAGCCATGCTTCAAAACCGCCGCGTGCATATAGATATCTCTTTTTGATATTGTCTATCCATGGAAGGTCCAGTGGCGCATGGTATGTTGTTGCTTGCGTGTGCTCAACCTTTATCCCCATCTTCTTTATCCTTTCAATAAGCTCAATATCGTCTCCTCCGAAAAAAAGAGGATAGAACGGCAGTCCTGCTCTCGCCAATATCTTTTTTGGGATGCAAGAATAATGGAATACGTATTCATGGTAGGCTCTTTTTCCCCCGCGCTTCCATGTTGATATTGAAATCGTATTTTCCTTTTCCACTCTGTAAACGAGCTCTTCTACAAGCTTTTCTGAAATCGGAAAACAATCATCATCTGCAGAAATGATGTTTTCATAACCTTCTTCAAGTGCAGTTTTCTGGCCTATATAGAAAGCTCCTGCACATCCATTTCTTCCCTTTTCCTTAATGTGGAGGGTATTTGGAATTCCTTCGAGGACCTTATCCTTCTCCCCATAGACAATTATCATGTCAAAGTCCTGCAGTGATTGTTTTTGCAGAAGATAAATATGTTTTTTCAGGACCTGTGGATTCTGATAAGTAGCAATAACTATTGCTGTTTTTGCCTTTTTCCTGTCTCTCATGTCTATTCTTTTCGAGATAAGGCCCTCAAGTTTTGGAGCAGATATGTTTTCCATCTACTTCCTCTTTTGCAAGAGCCCAATAAATAAGCTTGCTATGCCGGCGAGCATTATCCAGTAGCTCGCTATCATGAACTCATTGTTTTCAGTCATTACTGCAATTGCAAAAACCAGGATCCCAAACCAGAGCGGTTTTATCCCATCAAGATTTCTTTTATAAAAAATCAGGACAAGGGCAATTGATATGGTTGCGCTTATCATCTCGCTTTGGAACAGATTGATGACAAACCATGCAATGGCAGGCAAAATCCAGCATTCGCTTTTATAGATAAGATTTTGCACCTTCTTCTCTTCTATGATCATTTGCTTCCCCTCGCCCAGACATATGCGCTGCCAAGTATTACTGTAAGTATGCTTATGCCCATTCCAATCTCATATGAATCCTGAGAAGAGTACCTCATTGTGATCTCAAGCTCGCCGGCCTCATCTATCCAGTATCCATTCATCTTGCCATACAGTTCGATTGGCTCTATCACTTTTCCGTTCATCCTAAGCTCCCAGAACCTGGAGTATGATTCAGCAAATCCAAGAAGGAACGGTTCTGAGGAATCGATCTTGACTTTCCAGAGTGTCGGATTTATCATTTCATATTCGATTATCCTTGCACTGGTGCTGTTTTCTTCATACCCTGGTTTTTCAGACAGGCTTACAAAATCCAGAATGGACCCATTCCCAATGCTGATGTTCAGGTTGTGCTCTCCTTCCTTCAGTTCAATCTCCCCTCCATGGATGTTCTCCATGGAATCTGATTCAAGCTCTATGCTGCTCTCTGATATGTTGAGCCCAAGAGAACCCTTTCCACGTGCGACAAGTTCATATGTCCCGCTCCTGCCAATCTGGACGTGTTTTGAGATCACTATCGTTCCATTTGAGCTTTCAATACTGCTTTTCCTGTTTCGATATTTATAGTATCCAAAGTCATCTTCTGCCTCAAACAGCAGAATGGAATACTGGCCGCTGCCTGTTTTGTTGTTTACTATGAATCTCGTATGATGCTCTTCATTGTCTGTTATTGCAAAATTCTCGGGCCTGATCTTTACAGCCGAATACAGATCTTCCTCTGCCGCAAGGACAGTTCCCTTGTAGACTGAAAAAGGCACTGTCTCCTTTCCGTCAGAACAGACAGTAAGGTCCTTCTCTGTCTTGCAGTCCCAGTCGCTGTGATCTGGAATCCTGCCGAATTTTATGATCTTGTGTATGTTCAGGACATCGAGCAGTTCATCAGGAGCATCCTCAAGCTCCTTGATGCTTCCATATCCATTAATAGTTCCTTCAAAACTCGGGCGGACGATCTCCCTCTCCTTGCCAAGGACGGTTATCGCAGGAACAATTATGTCCTCCTGCAGATAAAGAAGCACCTTCTCTTCCTTCGGTATCTCATCTATCAAATCCCAGTTTTCCTCGAAGTACAGCGCTGCATAATTGTCCCCGAGATATACCACGCCCGGAGAGACAAGTATGTTTACAATCAGCATTGACAGGAATCCTCCAATCAGGATCTGCTTTTTCGGCCTTTGGATTTTATTCAATCCAAGGGCAATTACAATTATCAAAAATGTGGGTATGATTATGCTTACTCTTGCCCATTCCCTCATTGGCCCAAGCAGCTGCGCAAGGCCCAGATCCGCAACAATATCCAGCATATCTGATAAAATCTGGTTGTTGTAGCCCCTTGCGAGGAAGATCATGGCAAATATCCCTATCATTGAAATCAATGATAGCTGCTTCTCCCTGCTGCCTAACTTTTTGTATGCCAGGGCGAAAATTATGAAGCTGATTGCAAACAACGCAAATCCAGAGTACCTAAATAGGACATTCCTGAAGACGATATAGTCAGGCGCTTGGGGCCACCAGTTGTTTGAAAATGCAAACAGGTTCATTATCTCCCCATTTTTTGAGAGGTAGCCGA
>CAZYZZ010000020.1:0-14026 GCA_964651995.1 Microcaldota archaeon | reverse complement strand
CGGTGGAAAGCCTGGTCGGTTAGTCCGTTCGGGAGTTCGAATCTCCTTCCCTGCACTTTTTCTTATCTAAATCGACTGAATAATAATCATATTTATATTTCTATTCCCACAAAATAATTTCATGCATTTGTCACTGAGTCTTGGACCTTCAAACTGGCGTGAAATAAAATTCCGTGGAATCTATGATATGGCCAAGAAAAAAAATCGCATTATTCGAACCAAGTTAGGACTTCATGAGTTTGAATATGCCCTGATAAATCCAAAAGATGGGTATGGGAGAAATCGCGTTTCAACAACAGGAGAACGTTATCGCTACTCAGGCAAAACTGTAACCCGTGAAATTCTTGACTCAGAAAAATCAAATTCTCTTGGTATAAATTTCAGCGGTTGTGCATTCGTTTTTGAAAGAGTTGTTCCACCCGATTTCATTGATTATGTGGGTTTACATGAATCAGCAGAAGCAGCTGGAAACCCTCATGTTGTTGCCTGCAGGGCTGATCTAGAAGAAGCCATGAAAGACCCGGCTTTATTTGAACAGTATGCGAATTTTCTTATTGGTCTGGCACAGGATTCCATAAGAAAGAGAGAATCTGGTGGATTGTCCAGAGGATATTTTGACCGTGCAGTTCCTAATTTTACTGATGTTATCAAAAACAGTGCTCTCAGTGCAGTTGAATTAGTAAAAGAATTCAAGAGACAAATAGATCAATTGGCAGGGCCATTACAACCATTAACCCTTTCATCTTCAGAGAAGGCGAGGTAGTATAAAATCAGACAAAGCAAAACCTGTCGACATCAAAAAGTCCCTTGTCCGAAATCTTCAGGTGCGGAATTACAAGCAGTCCCATAAATGACAGCGTCATAAAAGGCGCCTTCATCTTGCACCCAAGCCTTTTGACAAGCCTGCTCAGTTTTTTGTATTTTCCCGCAACAGCTTCTCCGCCTTCATCGCTCATAATCCCTGCAAACGGCAATGGAAGAGAGTGCAGTTTTCCGTCATAAACGACAAGCCCCCCTCTCAGCTTGATTATGTGGTTTGCAACCTTGCAGATAGATTCATCATCTGCTCCGATTACTCCGATATTATGTGAGTCATGCATCACGCTTGCACCAAAAGCTCCTTTTTTGAGCCCAAAGTTTTTGATGAATCCAACTGCTGGTTTTGTTTTCCTGTACCTGTTTATTACTACGATTTTCAGAATATTTTTTTCGTTATCTTTAGCTTTGATTTTTTCTGTAATAAGATTCCCATCAGCAGCACCTATTATGTACTTTGGAATTTCGCACTCCAGATCTTTGGGAGATATTTTCCTTGCATTGAATTTGTTTACCGGCTTTTCTTTTGCCGATGTGAATTTTACTGTTTTTGAAAATACTTTCCTTCCATCAATCCAGGTTTCAAGAACTTTGAATTTTTTCAGATCGCTGACAACTGTGATGTCTGCCCGCGCTCCAATTTTCAAAACCCCACCATCAATTCCATAGTGCGCTGCAGGATTTTTTGTGCAACTTCTGATCGCATCAATTGGTTTTATTCCAAGTGCAACGCACTTTTGAAGCAGCACATCAAGATGCCCTTCAACCAAATCATCAGGATGCAGATCATCAACGCATAGGAAGTTCTCTCCCTTCTTCAAAACAGGAAAAAGTGCAGAGAGGTTCTTTGCAGCAGACCCTTCCCTCACGATTATCTTCATTCCTTTCTTCATTTTTTCCCGCGCTTCCCTGAGGCTGTAGCATTCATGGTCTGTTTCAATTCCAGCTTCAAGATATGCATCAAGATTCTCTCCGCCAAGCCCTGGAGCATGCCCGTCAATTTTCTTCCTGTATTTTTTTGCAAGTCTTATCTTTTTCATTACCTTTGGGTCCTTGCTTATTACTCCAGGGTAATTCATCATCTCTGCCAGATGCGTTATCTCCTTTTTTCCAAGCAGCTTTTCGATTTCTTTTTCTCCAAGCTCTGCTCCTGATGTTTCATAGCAAGTCGCAGGAACGCAGGGCGAGGCTCCAAAGTAAAACCGAAGGGGAACTTTTTTCGAATTCCTGATCATGAATTCAATTCCCCTGATCCCAAGAACATTTGCAATCTCATGCGGATCAGCAACAACTGCAACTGTTCCATGACGCACTGCAAGCTTTGCGAATTCGCTTGGAATCAGCATTGAACTTTCAGTGTGGATGTGCCCATCAATGAATCCAGGCAGTATGAATCTCTCTGGAGCGCTCCTGATTTTCCTTATTTTCGTGATTTTTTCTCCAAATACTATTTCTGCCGGATAAATCTGATTTTTCTCCAAATCAACAAACTGGCCCTTAATCTGCATGAAATAGTCATTTTCCTTAGCTTTTTAATAGCTGGCTACACAGGCACAGCATTTTTAAACACTTTATAGCTAATTTATAGTAATCAGTTTTTTGTGTTTTTCATGGTGGGTTTTACCTATGAAAACTGAAGAAATCTTTGCCAAAAATGGAAAACAATGGTTTTTAAATTAATTGTTTCAAATAGTATATAGTAATGTTAAATGAGGATGGGTAAATGGTGGGCTCAAAACTAAGAAATTCTTTACAATCAGAAAAGAGACGAAGAGAAGGTTTAAATTCTACTAACCGAAATTCTACTGTGGGAACTTTAAAGAGGTTCCTCAGTCGTGCACTTCTTATTGGCGCGATGGCTACGGGTATTACAGGTGTTACTATGGCTCAAACAACTCGTGAAGCACATGCTCAAGAATCAAGGGGGAATGCTGCAGCTACTACTCAGGCAATGGGTGTGGTTGGAGATCGTTTAACTGCTGCAAGATCAGCACTTTCCGAGATGGAATCTGCAGGTGTTCCAGCACAACTTAATTATAATTCTGTCAATGGCGCAGGCGAGCCGGTTACACACAATCTGCTTGATGCAATCGCTACTCTTGCCGAGAGGCTCAGAGAGGCAGCTGGCAGGGATGTTATACCTCTCACAGGCTCAACAGACCAGGAGAGATTCCGCTCATTAAACAATTGGCTTCGAAGGCCACAGGATTCACCACTTGATTCTGATGCACTTGATCTTCTTCAGAGAAGGCTTATGGAAGCATCCGGAACCGCATCATCACATTCGGCAACAGGCCCTGTTGTTGCAGTTGTTCCAGCACCAACAGCACCGGTTGCAGCACAGCCAGCACAACCAGAAACAGTACAGCCAGCACAACCAGCACCGGTTGTAGAACAACCAGCAACACATACACTCACTGCAGAACAAACCCAGCTGCTTGAAAATCTTGAGACAATCGCAGCAAGCGGCAGGAATGCAAGGGTCAGGGGCCAGGCTGCAAGGCTTGTTACGAGAATCAATGGCGAAGTTGAGAGGGAAGGAGGACCAAGAGAAGCGCAGCTTCGAAGGCTCACTACAGCAGCACAAACACTTGTCACAGCAGAACTTGCAAGGGCACAAACCCGTGCAGCCGAGCGAAGAGCATCAGTTGGAGCTGCCCGTGCACCTACTCCAGCAGAGCAGGCAGTTGATACCAGAATTACTGAAATCTTAACAAATGT
The DNA here is from genome assembly GCA_964651995.1 of Microcaldota archaeon. Classification (GTDB taxonomy): domain Archaea; phylum Micrarchaeota; class Micrarchaeia; order Anstonellales; family Bilamarchaeaceae; genus Bilamarchaeum. The sequence continues at coordinate 10,489 of CAZYZZ010000020.1, read as the reverse complement.
CCAGGAAGTTGCCTCAGCAACTGGCGTTACCCCAGAGAGGAGAGACCTTGCCAACTCAGTTGGAAACATGCTTGGTGATGCAAGGCTTCTTGGTGAAGATCCTATGGTCAGGATGGTCACATTGCTTGGAGAGGCGCGAGATGCTTTGGTTGCAGGAAATGATACCCTTGCCCAAACAAAACGTGACGAGGCGCGAGCAATATTTACTGCAGAGCAGGCTTCAATGAGAAGGCAGCTGGAGCAGATTATCATTCCTGTTGCACAAGGATGTCTTACTGCAATCGATGGAAGCAATCTTCCAACAAGAGCAGACCTGACAGCAGCAGAAGGACGAGACAGATCTGCAGGAGTCAGGCGCGGCCAGTATTCAAGATCCAGCAACGGACTTAGAAACGGACGTGAGGATATTCGCGCAACTATGGATGCGAGGATGACTGCTGCAAGGCAGATGCTTGCTTCTGCAACTTCAGGAGATGATATCTCGTATCATGCATTTGCAGAACTTTTCGAATCAGTCAGGCTTGAAGAGACTATGATCAGAACCATGATCGACCTATGGGATTATGGACAGAGCCATGGTGCTGATACAGCAGACCCATCAAGAAGGGTTGGCCTATATACAAGATATTCAATTGCAGCAATGACTATTGTTGATGCAAACTTCTCACCACTTGGTACTTATACAGCTGATACAAGAAGGGCAATGGCAAGAGCCTATCTCAGGCTGAGATCAGGAACAACCCCAAGTGCTGCACAGGTAACTCGTGCAATGCGGGATCTTCTTCCAGCTCTTATGCGTTCAAAAGAATATAGATATGATGATGTTCTCCATCAGCTCTATGGACAAATCTCAGAACTGGCACCTTCCACAACAACTCCTGAAATAACAAGAGTAGCTACCTTAAGATCACTTAGAATCGCAGCAACATTTGAATATGAGCCATACAGATCAGGAAGAAGATTTGAATATGATCCTTCTTCAGGACTTGAACTTGCAGTCGAGCTTGATCAGCAGGAGCGTCAATCCCAGGATCGCCTTACAATGGCAACTGAATTCCTTCAATCTGTTATTGCTGCATCCGGAATGCCGGCAGATGATCCAATGATCGAAGCAGCAAACACAAGACTGACTGCAGCAGCAGGCGCACAGGCAGCAGATATCCCAGAGCTTTCTGATGCACTATATAATATGGCACTTGCACTTTCATCAATCGGCGAGGCACAGGTCTTCAGGCAGACCGCATCAATGAGAAGAGACGTTCCAGCAGCCGAACTTCAGCATGCAGATCTCCTGATTGCACAGGCAGTCGAATCATACATGTGGGCATTTTCTGTTCCAACAGTAGACTCCGGCTTCCATCCAAACATGGCACAAAGCCTTGCAAACGAGGCTATCAATATTCTTGCTCCAGTAGCACTTCAGACAACCGAGTCACCAGCAATGTATGTTGCAATTTCTGCATATGATAACCCTGGTGAAGTTGGAATTGTACCAGCTGATCTGGCAAACCCAACTGCTGCAGAGCGAAGGCAGGCAGCCCAGAGGGCAGAAGAGCGCTACTTGAGATTCTTGGTCAGCCTGAGAACTGATACAAGCTTTGGCGTATCCACTCTAAGAGGACGTCCATCATTTGGAGCAATGTCTCTTCTTGACCCAAGAGTTCTTCGAAACAGGACAATTATTACTCTTGGAGGGCATCCTATCTATGAAAAGAATAGTCTGAGGGGAAGAACCACAGAAACAGCAATTGACCAGCACGTAGTTCCACTCTCAGAGCCTGAAGCAGAGCTTCGAAACAATGCTCATGAGAATCTCCAGCTTGCACAGTGGGGAGAACTTTACCAGGAGCTATACAGGCTTACACTGCTTCACGGAAATGATGAGACTCCGCAATTGCTTCGTGGAATTGATCCTGCTCCACTTCGAGCACAGATGGAGCAGATGGCAAGAGGTTACTCAAGTGCAACTGCAGCACAGCAGCTACAGAGAGGAAACCAGATTCTTATCGAAATACTTGATGCCAGGATTCTTGAGCTTACAACAAGGCTTGATGGCAATGTAACTCTGGCAGGAGGCCAGGTATTCCGCAGAAGAGAGCTTGCAAGGTCCACAAGTCCGGAAGCACTTTATGTTACCCGTGCAGTTGAAACCCTCGAGAGGCTCACAGCTGTTCGAGCAGGTCTTCACAGTGACCGGGCAAGTGCAATCTCAGACGGAAGGATTACTCCAAGACTTGCTATTGGAATGGCAGAAATCGCAATAGAAAGTTTGGATGATGATCACCTAACTGGATTAAATCCACCGCCAGCACCACCAACAATTTCTCTTCGGGCTCATGTTCCAAGTGATGCTATCGAAGTTGAAAGGCTTAGCGGAAACCCAAGGCGTGTTCGTTTCAGGGCAACAAGGGTTATGATCGCAGAAGAGGGTGGATCACCAGTCACACTTGCTGAATATCAGAGAACTCATGGTGAGCAGAACCTTACCTACTACTGGTTCCATTATCAGGACCTTGGAAGAAGGGATTCTGCAAGAAGACCAATCCAATATCTTCTTAATCCAAGATACCGCGAGCGCGGCCAACCTAGATATCTCGGCCAGGTAATGAGGGGAGTTACACTTACCGATGGTACTGTTGGAGACTTCGTTGTAAGGGTAAGACGTACTGGTCTTGAACCATCACAGGGTCCGGAGTGGGCACCTGTTGTTGACAGCAGAGGAAGGCCGACTGATGTACTTTATGCAGTGACCTTTGATTCTGATGGACAAGCACTTCCAGTAAATGATGCAAGACTCAGGGCAACTATGGGAAGAATGCCTGTTGCACGTGAGCGCGCATCTTCAGTTGATACTGTTGTTGAATTTGCAACAACCACTCCGGTGGTCATTGTAAGTCCAAGTCCAACAAGAAGATAAAACACATTCAATTCATTTCTTGGGTGGAAATGAAAAAAGAAGGAGGGAGGAATAATGAACTTACGCAAGGAACAAAATGCATCTCGGGAAAAACCCGTGAAGTCTTCAGGATTAGTTAGAAATAGTATTAGACATACAGCCAAATGGGCTGCAGCCGGCGCGCTAGGGCTCGCACTACTTATTGGTGGTCCCAACAGCTCACATGCACAGGAACAACAGCCACCTGCTGCCGCAGAACAGGCAAGGCCAACTACTGCAGAGCAGTTATCTTCATTTGTTGCTTCACTTAACCAGCCAATGGAGTCTGTTGATCATCCGGCAAATGCAACTGATCCTGAAACACTTGCAGGAAATATCCTTGCCATGAATGCACTTCGCGATCTTATTGACAGAGACCGTCCTTCTGAGGAAGACCCTATGAGAGCAGTATATGATGCTGCAAGCTCAGCTCCAATCGACCAGTCACTTATCCGTGCAACCCGAAACCTTTTGGCAATCGCAGATGCAAGGGCAGCTGAAGATTACTCAGGACCAGAATTTGCAGTTGGCCGTCATAATGACGATCTTGTTGCAGCACTTTCTGCCATTGACCGCGGAATCGGTGAGGGCGAAGAGAGATATCTTGATCTTGATCCAGCAGGAACTTCTGTTGCAAGACTTCTCAGGCTTCTTCGTGGAGGAGCACCTGCACCTGAGCTTGATGAAGAGGACAGGGCAGTTCCAAGAGCGCCGCTTCCACTTATTGCTCCGCAAAGGTTTGATCCGGGTTCATTCGTTCTTTTGACTGGAACCGGAAGCAACCAGGCAGTTGCTTTTGATCCGGAAGTTACTCCGACTCTTGTCTCATTGTTTGGTAGCGAGACAATTGCAAGCAATGTTATGGGAGCGCTTGGAAATGCATATGCAACCCAGATTAACAATCCAGGTGACCTTGGCGCGCAGCAGGAAGCAGCAAGAGCACTTCATGCTGCACTGAGCCAGATTCCAGCAAACAAGGAAATCTGGTCAAGGCCGGAATTCAATGCAGCGATGGAAGCGCTGGCAAGGGGAGATCTCCAGGGAGGCCTCAACCACCTTAGCAATGAAGTTGCTTTCAATGCAGCATACCAGGCACTGAACAACCTGCATTATATCTCAATCAGCCAGAGGGCAATTGCCAGAATCAGGGCAGGTGCAACTGTCAGATTCCCATGGAGAGGAAATGAAGATGATTTCCTTGCCTACAGAAGAAGGCAGACTCCGGATTCTTTTGACTGGGACGCACTTCACTTTGACCTTGGAGTAGAATACCTCAATCTGCTGATTACTGGTTTTGATCAGACCATAATCGTCAATCCGGATACTAATACTGCAACCTTTGCCGGAGACCGCAGAAGAATCGAGGGAAGCGGACATTCAATCGAATTGAACACTGCACTTACCCTTGGTGGAAGCATGTTCGAGTATCCTGCTGAGATGACACTTCACTTTGCTGCCGGATACAGATGGTGGGAAGTTGAAACAACCGTCGGCGGAAGGAGCCTTACTGCTTCTGATGCTGCTCCGTATATCGGACACTGGGGTCTTAGGATGGATTTCCCAGGCTATGACGGACAGACAAGCTCATTCAGGCTTGAGAGAGTTGGTATTGGTGCAGTTGCACTGAATCCACTTGTATATGCTACTGTAGCCCAGAGATGGATGGAAGGAAATGAAGTGAGCCTGCACTCAAGGCTGACTCCATATTACCTGCTTTTCTGGGGCCAGAGATTCAGCCCAGAAACCTTTTCTGAAGAGACATTCTTCCAGCACAGGCTTGGTGCAGACTTCAGGCCTATTGACATTACATACCAGCCAAGTGCCAATTCAACATGGTTCTTTGGTCCTGGAATGAGATATGAAGCTAGCATCGACCATGACAGCGAATTTGGAGGAATCCATTCACTTGATTTCTATGGCAATATAGGATATCGTCACAGAAGAGGGTTTGAGTTTGATCTTCGCGCAGGTGCTGCAGGTGAAGTTGGCGGTGAGGAATACCAGAGACTTCCCTGGACACCAACCGGATCACTTAACATAATCCTTACCCCACAGCGCTGGGGCTCCGACGAACCAACAGATTCAGGGGGTGAATCCTCCGATTAATCGCACTGCGAAGCCATTTATTAACTATGGCGCCGTATTATCTCTATAGTATAGGTGAATTTTATGGCACAGGCTCGAAGAAGAACAGAAGAAGAAATTGGAGGATTTACTGCATCTCAACTCAATAGTATTGCTACTCGAATTCCTGGAAGAACCGGTCCAACACACCCCTGTCAGGCGCCAACAGCAAGAGCCCAGGCAACAAATGTTCTGATGATGTGGGAGCTTGTCCAACTTTTGAATGGTGAGAGGCCAGCCGAAGGTACATCCAGGCGGGCTGTTTATGATCATGCAGTCCAGGCTTTGGGCGAAGGAGGAGGCATAAGCGATGCCAGGCAAACTCTTATGGGCGCGCATGTTGCAGCACTTCGAAGACTTCACGAGCAGCTTGGAAGAGAAGAAGATGTGGGCGACAGGTCAGATGCACTTGTTACCATGCTCACTGAAATCGACAGAAATGTCGGCGAGGGAAACGAACAGTTCCTGCACTATGATCCTCATGGTACTATTATTACTGGTATTCTAAGATCACTTCGAGGCGGAGCAGTTGTTGCTGCCCCAGGCGAAGAAGACCGGGCAGTATCACGAGCTGACCTTCCACTGATCCAGCAAAGGCTTGAAGAGCCCAGCTCTGTTGTTCTTATATCTGCAGATGCAGATGAAACCATTGTTTCTACAGGCGGAACCGTTACTCCGACAACACAATCTCTTTTTGGTGGCGCTGAAGTTGCACAGCAGGCAATGACCGCGCTTGGAAATGCATATGCAACTATGGCAAACCATCCAAATGATTTGGCTGCCCAGCAGGCAGCGGCAAGCGCGCTTCATCAGGCCCTCAGCCAGATTCCAGCAAACAAGGAAATCTGGAATGAGTCAGTACACCCAAGGTTTGCTGCGGCAATGGCAGCACTTCAGGCTGGAAACCTTCAGCAGGGCCTCAGCGAACTTGCACAGGAACCTGCATTCAATACCGTGTTTGATTCCATGAATGATCTTTATGTTATTACAATTCGTGGACGTGCAATTTCAGTTATGAGAGCCGGAGTTACTGTTCGTTATGTATTCGATGAAAATCAGGAAGCATTTACTGAATTCATGCGTGGCTCAAGAGAAGGCAATATTCAGCCGCGTGTTCTTTGGATGGCCATGGGCTTCCACTATGAATATCTTCTTGTCAGTGGAGTTCTGGAGAGATTCAGGTTTGATCCACAGGCAGGTACTGTTGATGCAGTAAGTCAAAGGCAGGTAACAGGAACTGGCCATATTGCAAGCGTTACTCCTCAGATCGGCTTTGGCTTTAGCCTTTGGGGCGCTCCAATTGAAGCAGTTCTGCATGCTACTGTTGGTTATCAATCTATCGATATATCAGAGGATGTAGTTACTGACAGCGGAGAAACAAGAACAATAGATGCTTCGGGAGACTCATTCTATGTCGGAGTCATTGGTGCTGAGATCAGATTCCCTGGCAGGGAAGGACAGCGTTCCATAGTTAGAATCCCACGCGTTTCTCTTGGAAATGTCGGTGCTGGCTTCAACCCGTATTTCCGCTTTACAGTAAGAGGAAGATGGCATGAAGGAAACACAATGAGAATTTCAACTGATTTGACTCCACAGTATACTTATTTCCATGAAAGGCACAGAGTCGGATTCGACGTCCAGCCTGTAAACTTTGAGATCCAGCTGAATCCAAATGCGATGCTTTACTTTGGTCCTGGCTTCAGGTATGATGCCAATCCTGCAGACGGCATCCACACCCTCGAAGGATATGGCCGAATTGGTCTTGACTGGGCCGGAGGCGTTGCTGCAGATGTTACTGTAGGCGGCGTTACAGAAACAGGAGGCAATGAAGCATTGAGGCTTCCGGGATCTGGCTTTGCCGGTATTAACGTTACACTTACGCCTCAGCGCTGGTTTGAAAGCGATGAGGAGAGACGAATTCCACCGAGAACTCGTCCAAGAAGAGTTGAAGAAGAATGAACAACAAATCGATTTTAGTATTATTGCTGTTGGTTTCTGCGGTTTGGGCCACTCCTATCAACAATGCTCATTTTGACGCATCTGATAGTACCTGGCATTTTTACACAGACATGCAGATCACTGCAGACTTTGACCTTGAGCTGGTTTCAGGTGAAGTCGCAGATGGGACAAACCCAGATGATATCCAGAATGGAGATACTGTCTGTGCTGGTGCAGTGCTTAGAGTTACCCCTGATGTTGATGCAGAATGGGCAACTCCTGACCTGGACATTGTTTCCATCTACCCTACATGCGGTGGAGGATACTGTCCTGCAATGATCCCTTATACAACCGTTAATACAAATCGAGATATCAGCTGGCTCAGCTCATCGGTTTTCAACAACCACCAGTCCTTTGGAAATGGAAATGATTTCTCACAGGACCAGGGAAGGTATACCGAGCTTGGAACATTCCACACCCAGACAGTCACCTATAATCAGGAGATTGGTGTTTTCGAGTCTGGAAAGCGTGGTGGCGGAAACATCTTCTGTAAGGGAGATTTCCAGGTCCGCGATGGATCTACTGTTGCAGGAAGCACATCCCTTCCATCAACAAGTCCTGTTGACTTTACTGTAACTGGCAATGGCAATCATGCAATTACCGGAAGAATTACCAATGCTGATTGTTTCGGTTCTTTGGTAAAGCACCCAATAAATGATGTTGATCATCCATCTTGGTTCTTCCTCTACTACTTTACTCACAAGTCGACTTCAACCTCGAACAGCCTTTCATCAGGTTCTCTTGGACTTGATACTATCAACATCGATGTTCAGGACTCAGGCGGAACCTGCCTTATGAACGAGATCGATGTTGCTGCGAGCAGCTCGCTCCTTGATGAAGACTTTATCATGCTCAGGACAACAATGCACAACAGCGGAGACCCTATTCAGGTGACTTCTGTTTCCGGATCAAGTCCTCACTTTGACGTTGATCCATTCCCGGTAGCGCTTTGTGATCTCCTTGGCTTCCCGCCATCGATCTGTCCGCCATCAAACGGATTTGATGAGACGATCAATTCTGGCGCGGACAAGGACCTGTATGTTCTTATTGAAAGACTTCCAGGCGCAACCGGCGGTACAATCCTGACATTCAACGCGCAGACAATCTCAGAATCATGCGGCGGGGCTGCAACCTGTACAGATTCAGTCAATCTTGGCGATAGTGTTCCTGTCTTCTGTGCAATCGAACCACCTGCCCTGACATATGGTACTCTCGAAGTTGCAGAGTTCCTGGTATCCTGTGAAAACCTTGCAGGCGAACCAATTTCATGTGTTGGAGATAACTGGTACTGGGATGGCATGGCCGGCGGCTTTGTAGAGACTACAAGCAGCTATGCACTTGCATATCCGGAATCACCTCCAGGATCAAGCGGAACACTCAACTATGAGTCTGGAATTGCACATTGTCTATCTGACATAGATGTGACTACTCCATACTATGAGTGTGAATTCATCCCGCCATCTGCAGAGATGGATACCGGTGATTCGGAGTACTTTGAGCTCAACTGCTTTGCAGGAGGAAGCTCTTCTACTCCGGATGATGCAGACTACGCTCCAATCGACGGCCTCCTGGGAACAACCAGCAACTCAAGTACAGACGGTACTACATTTGATGCCGGCGCTGACAGCGAAGGAGACCTTCAGGGCTATGCATTCTGGAATGATCCGGTCGATGACCCTGTTCTTGGTGCAGTTGCACTTGCTCCAATTATCATTGGAAACGGCAGCGGCAATGACACCAATGATACGAGTGATGATGATCCAGATGGTTCCAGCGAGTGGTGTACGATCGGCACAGGTCCACTGGATGTTTATCCAGGATTCTCAGGATGGGTTCCAATCGGATGCGGTCCTGCTGGAGATCAGCCATGCGAGAACGTAACCTGGTATGCAACTGGCGAAGCTACGGTGTCAGGGGGAACTGACAGCGGTACATCATATACTGCAACCGGAGATCCAGGGGATACCGGTACAATCCACGCATATCTCAACGGGGATCCCAGCATGAGCTGCTACCGTGGATTCACCATACAAGAACCCTATTGCTGGGAGTTCTCATAATTTTTTTTATTTTACTTTTTCTTCTAAAATTCGAATAGCCTCTTCAAGTGTTTCTTCATCCTGGTTAATGCAGATTCTAAAGAACTTATTGTATCCTCCGAACGCTGAGCCTGGTGCAACTGCAACTCCGCTATCAAGAGCTTCGAGCGCAAACTTCTCTGCATCAGAAATATTCTCATGCGTTGCAAAAACATAGATTCCAGCCTGGGGCGGAGCAAATCTGAATCCTGCTTCGCCAAGTGCCTTTGCCGCTGCCTTGCTCCTTGATTTCCACACTCTCATGTTCTCTTCAATCAGCTCTGCCTCATTTTCAAGGCATGCAATTCCTGCTTTTTGTATAAACGGAGGCACGCAGGTTATCGAGATCTGGTTGAACTTGAGCATCTTTTCAACCACTTCTTTTGGAGCAACAGTATATCCAAGCCTCCAGTTTGCGAGATTGAATTCCTTTGAAAATGACCGCACCCTTATTGCTCCCTCATAATCTGGCACTCTGTCAAATGCAAGTGCCTTGTATGCCTCATCGAGAATCACATATCCCTTTGAGTTTTTTATCGTGCTTTTGATTGTTTCTTCCTTGTAGAGCGTACTTGTCGGGTTTAGAGGATTGCAGATGATAGTGACGTCTGCATCATCAAGCTCCCCATACTCCCAGTTGTCATCCAATTTTGTCTTTATGTTATTCATCTTCAGTCCAAGATGTTTGCACAAAAGCCCGTATGCCGGCCATGTGGGTGATGGCGCATTTACTTTTTTTTCTGCGAGCACCTTCAGAAGTCCGTAGATCATGGATTTTGATCCTGGCCCGATTATGATGTTCTCAATTCCGCAGTTTTCCCTCTCTGCAATCTTTTCCTTGAGCTCCATCATTCCTGCTGAAGAAACATAGTTTGAATTTCTTTTTTTGATCTCTTCTATTGCTGCATATGTCGCACACTCCGGCGCTTCCAGATTGGTATCTCCGACATTCAGCCTGATGATCCTCTTTCCTTCCCTCTCGAGCCTCAGTGCTTTTTCAGCAAGTTCATAAAATCCCATAATCATCTCTCTGCTTTCATATTTTTCCGGAGATTGTCCAGGTATTTTTTCATCTCTTCCCTGTCTTTTCCCATTATTATGTGCTTCAGGTATTCCAGCCTTCCGGTTATCTTGTCAATCTGGGATACTGAATTTGGATTGAAGAGGATCTCTGTCAGAAGCTGGTCGTCCTCAGCTAGCAGCCCTGCTGCGATTTTCCTGTGCCTTGCAAATGTTGCTCCGGGAACTATAGTTCTCTCCATGCATCCTGCAAATACCAGCGATGAAACAAAAGGAGTTGTCAGCGAGTATGCCATCATCTGGTCATGCTCATCAAAAGTATATTCAAATATCC
>CAZYZZ010000019.1:0-14227 GCA_964651995.1 Microcaldota archaeon | reverse complement strand
CAGGTTAACAAGGCAACCGAATTTCACCTGGGTGTTCTTAAGGCAAAGCTAGCCAAGCTCAGGCGAGAGCTGACAACTCCCAGTGGAACCAGTGGAGGCGGGGGATTCGACGTTCGAAAGTCAGGGGATGCCACAGTTGTCCTGATCGGGCTTCCAAGTGTTGGTAAAAGTACTCTTCTAAACAAGCTCACTGATGCAAAATCAGAAACAGCATCATACGCATTTACGACATTGAAGTGCATCCCTGGAGTAATGAGATACAAGGATGCAAAGATCCAGATCCTGGACCTTCCTGGAATTATTGAAGGTGCAAAAGACGGAAAGGGAAGAGGGCGTGAGATAATTGCAGTTGCCAGGAATGCTGATCTGATCCTGATGATGGTCGAGGCAACCAACATAAAACAAATGAAGATACTTGAGAGCGAACTGTACGGATTTGGAATCCGCCTTGACAAGAGCCCACCTAGGGTATCAATTGCAAAGAATGCAAAGGGAGGCCTTGAGATAAATTCAACAGTCAGGCTGACAAAGATCACCAGAAACGAGATAAAGGCAGCTATGGGAGAATACAGGATCTTCAATGCAAACATTGTCCTTCATGAGAACATAACAATTGATGAATTCATAGATGTCCTCGAAGGAAACAGGGCATATGTGAAGGGCCTTGCGGTCCTGACCAAGTGCGATCTGAGCAAGAAGGAGCTTCCAAAAGGATTTGTAAATATCTCTTCAGGAGACAAAAAAAGCATAGACAGGCTCAAGAAAAAGATATACACAACTCTTGATCTGATCAATGTTTATACGAAAAGGAAAGGAGAAAAGGCTGATCTGGAAGAGGCGCTGGTTGTCCGAAACGGAATAACCGTTGGAGGAGTTTGCGAAAAGCTCCACAGGGATCTGAGAAAGAATTTCAGGTTTGCCCTTGTATGGGGAAAAAGCGTAAAGCACCCTGCGCAAAGAGTCGGGATCAACCATAAGCTTGCTGACGGGGACATTGTGCAGATCGTAAAGAGATAGCTATTCCAAGTAGATAACACTGACTTCTGGCCTTGTGAAAAATCTTGCTCCGCCAGGAGTAACTCCGCATGTCACATATAATTCCGTATTCTCATCAACTGTTGCATGCCCACCTACAACATCTGCAAACCCATTCCATCTCAGGAAAAGATCAGTAAGGAAAGGTATTTGGATAAGGCCGCAATGGGTATGCCCTGAGAGGATAAGATTCCTGCCCTCAAGCTTCTGGTTTTTCATGGAATTCTGGTTGTGGACAAGTATCACTTTTGGCATTTTTGGAGAGATGCCAAAAGAAGCATTTTCATAACTGCTCTGTCCTGCCCAAAGATCATCAACTCCGATCAGTGCAAATTCCTGATTGTTTATTTCCAGTACCCTGTTTTCATTTCGAAGTACAGTAATATCCATTGATTCGAGATTTGATACCAGCTTATCTGTGCATTTTTCACAGTCAAAAGAGACATAATCATGGTTGCCCAGAACGGCAAAGGTACCATATCTGCTCTCAAGATTCCCAAGCAAAGAGATCTTGTCCCAGTCATCAGTAACCTCAACAACATCGCCGGCAATCAGGATGATGTCAGGCTTTTGGGCATTGGCAGTAGCAATAGCGCGCTGGAAATATTGCGGGTGATTGTAGGCATCCTGGGTATCGCCTATCAGGACTATTTTTACTACTCCAGAGCCACCAAAAAGATCGAATGTATTTTCTGTGACTTCAAGATTGAATGGCTCAAAGAATAACACATACAAGACCAATAATACAATCAACACTGCACGAAGATAACGCATGTGCAGAGAATCCCAGGAAAACCCCATGAAACTCTTGATTCACAAAGGAATTATAAAAATAGCTTCGAAGAAGCTACATGGTAACCCAAGAGGAAATCGACAAAGTAATCGAATGGTGCGAAAAAGTCAAAGCCGAGAGAAACAGGATTTATGTAATTGAAAGGAATCCCTGGAGAGACGAGATTGACTGGATGAGAAGATTCCCGCTAATTGAAATAGACAGGCCAAAGGAAGTTGCATCAAAAAACAACCTTGTCTATGATTCAACAGTCAAGCAGCTCTGGCAGTATATGAACATGGACTGGAGGAAGATAGAGCCAGATATTAGAATAGGATAATTTCGTTAGGTTAAAAAACGAACTGTGAGAAAGAGTCCCATGGAAGCTCAGAAATCAAGACCCCCACAAAAACCAAAAAAACCTCAAAAATCAATGGCAACGCAGAAAGTTGCTACATACTTATCATTGGCACAAAAAAACGAGGGCCTCTGGAGCGCGGTATTAGTTTTCCTCGGAGCATTTTTTCTTCTTGCAACAATTCCATTTTTTCCTGTTTACATTGTTCCGCTTCTTGCTGCAGTCTGCGGCGCAATTGCATACAAGCTTCCCCCTGCTGGGCTTATTTTAGGGGCAATTCTTGGATTTTTTGCAATCATCTTCCAGTCTTCAGTTTTAGGCTGGCTGTATATACTTTTACTCGTAATTGTCCTCTTTGAGGCATTTGACAACTGGAAAGTCATATGCGTCCTGGAGATACTCATACTTGCCCCATTTGCATTCAGCGGCTTCCCATTGATCGGCTGGGTGACGATTGTTGGAATGGCTATGGGCGCGCTGTATTTCGGATCGCACAAGAGTGTCCTGATATCAGTCCCATCAGCATTCATGATCCTATTGTTATCATCACTCTGGCTTACCCAGAATACTGCATACATGCCAGTTAACATGAGCCTTTATGAGCCTGGAAAAGCTGAGCTTCTGCTTACAAAAGGTGCAGTTGGTGTAGGAGAGATCGCATCTGGAATTTTGGGCGCGCTCGGAGGCTTCCTGAGCCTTGACAACTTTGGAAGGATCTGGGAATCCCTTGGATGGCTTGTCGGGAACATAATGATCCTGGCCTTCAACGATTCAATGATACTTCAGCTGATCGGCTGGGCAGTTTCACTATACCTGCTTGGTCTGCTTCCAAGCAAGATCAAGAAAAGAGGGCAATTGATGGCCTCGTTCTCACTGCTTATTGCAGTGCTTGTCCACTTCATTGTCTTTGGAGCATATGGGACATCATTCAGGCTGGAATTTATCGGAGGAATTATTTTTGCAATAGCGGTTTTAGGCGGACTTGAGCATTTCGGAATCAGTATTAGCAGGGAGTCCCAGATCCAGAGAAAAGAGAAGATGAAGGCATATGGGAAATTCGGAATGAGCGACATGTCCCTTGGGGGAGCAGAAAAATCAATGGCCGATGTCGGAGGATATGAAGACGTCAAACAAGAGCTTCGCGATGCCATCATGCTGCCGCTTGAAAAGAAGGAGATTGCATACACTTATGGAATAAAGCCTCCTGCAGGAATCCTATTATTCGGCCCGCCTGGTACTGGTAAGACCATGCTCATGCGCGCTCTTGCAAAAGAGCTGAAGTACAATTTCATAGAGGTAAAATGTTCACAGATATTATCCCAGTGGTATGGGGAGAGTGAGAAAAACATTGCTGAAGTATTTGACAATGCACGCAAGAATGCGCCGACTGTTTTGTTCTTTGATGAAATTGACGGAGTTGCAAAGAAGAGAAGCGCTGAGAGCCTTGATGAGGTTGGGCCAAGGGTACTGAGCGAACTTCTCCAGCAGATAGACGGTGCTAACAAGGCAAAGGGAACTGTGATGGTAGTTGGAGCAACAAACCTGCCAAACCAGCTTGATCCTGCACTGCTTCGTCCTGGAAGGCTTGACAAGATCATATATATGCATCTTCCGGATCCAGAGGCAAGAAAGGCAATTACAAAGGTCCATCTTGGAACCCTTCCTGTTGCTGAAGATATTGACATGGACATGATAATCAAGAAAACAGAAAGGTTCTCAGGAGCAGACATGAAAAACATAGTAACAGAAGCAAAAAGGCTTGCTGCAAAGGAAGCGAGCCAGAAGGGAGTAATTGTTCCGCTTAATATGAACCATTTCACAAGGGTAATTGCAAGTGTTAAGCCAAGCACAAGCCTTGCACAGCTTGACCTTTATGAGCAGTTCAAAATGGACTATGAAAGAAGAACCGGCGGAGTTGAAGATGAAAAAGAAGAGAGCGACAAGGAGAGAACAGTCAAGTGGAGTGATGTTGCAGGACTTGACCAGGTCAAAAGAGCGCTTCTTGAAGCAATACAGCTGCCTCTTCTGCATGAATCGGAGATGAAGGAATTCAATGTAAAGCCAAGCAAAGGTATCCTTCTATTCGGCCCTCCTGGTACTGGTAAAACGCTCATAGTAAGGGCTGCTGCATCAGAGCTCAATGCATCATTCCAGGCACTGAGCGGTGCTGAGATCATGAAAAAAGGATATACAAAGGCACTTGGAGTAATCAGAGAAACATTCAACAGGGCACGTGAAAACAGCCCTGCCATTATATTTGTTGATGAGATGGAAACATTCGCGCCTGCAAGAGGCACCGGAGGATCATCTGAAATTATCGGCCAGTTCCTCACTGAGATGGACGGTATCAAAGGAAAGGGAGGAGTTGTAGTTATTGCTGCAACAAACAAGCCAAAACTCATGGATGCTGCGGTTATGAGGCCTGGAAGGTTTGACAAGATATTCTACGTTCCTCCGCCAGATCCTATCGGAAGAGAGGCGATATTCAAGATCCATCTTGGCAAATTTGCAGGAAATATTGATACTGCAATGCTGGCCAAGATGACGCCAGGATTTAGCGGTGCTGATATTGCATCAGTATGCCAGTCTGCCAAAATGGAAGCCCTAAGGTCAAAGCTTGCCGGAAAACCAAGAGCAGTAAGCAATGAGATGCTGATGCAGATCATTTCGCAGAGAAGACCTTCGATCACACAGCAGCTCCTTGATGAATATTCAAGATTCATGGAAGCATACGGTGAGAGGAGATAATCCTTTTTTGTTACATTCATTTATAAACCAGAAAAGTCCCAATTGTTACCACAAATGTACTGAGGTGTAAAAAATATGACCGGGTGGTATGAAATCCAGTAACAGAAGGCAGGCCGTGATGCGTTCGGAGGAGGCGAGACTATGACAACCCGAAGCGCAGAAAGGCAAAAGCCTGCAAAAAAAGAGAAACGAGAAGCTCCAGCTCCCATGGTGAGGATGAATTATTTTGGAGCTCAGGCGCCCATGCTTGAGAAGCCAAAGCTGGCAACTCCATCAGATCAGAAAAAAAATAATTCTGAAGCAGATGGTAGAAATAAGAAAAAAGGATACGATATTCTGAGCAGCGAACATCTTGAGACAAGGGCCGCGTGGTAATCAGAAGAATAGATCGCGCTCGCCGTTTTCAATTCTCTTTAATCTATTTTTTGTTTCTTCCTTTCTTTCATTATCCGGTATTTTTTCCAGTTCTCTTGAAATTACATCCTCGCCGATTTTTTTCAGCTCTGGCGATGCATAGTCAGCCAGAAATTCCTTGAATGTCAGGATTGCATTTGGATGGCAGAGGAAATGGATGTTTCCTGTTTTTGCAAGCTTCATGAATGCCTCGCCTGTTCTTTGGCTCCTGTAGCATGCTGTGCAGAAACTTGGAAGCTTGCCCTGCGCGCACATTGACTTGACAACCTCATCAACAGAGCGGTGATCAGAAAGCTCAAACTGGCTGTCCTGGCATGTAGAATACCCCCCGGGAGAGGTCTTTGATGCAGCAGATGTCTGGGAAATTCCAATTTCAAATGCCTTCTGGCGGATCTTCGGAGATTCCCTTGTAGAGATTATCATCCCAACGTATGGAACAGACAAACGCAGCACTGCAATCAGTTTCAGGAATTCTGAATCAGAAACCGGATACTCAGGAGCATAGTCAACAGTTGATGCCCTCTGGAAACGCGGGACAGAGATAGTATGAGGCCCGACGCCGAATTTTTCTTCCATGTATCTGGCATGGCAGAGAAGCGATAGGACCTCAAATTTGTAATCATATAATCCAAATAGAACGCCGATCCCATAATCATCAATGCCGGCTTCAAAGGCACGCGAATGTGCATTTATCTGGCGATCATAATCAGCCTTTGGACCTTTGTGAAGTTTTTCATAGGTCTTTCTGTGATAAGTCTCCTGGAACAGCTGGTAGGTTCCGATTCCTATTTCCTTGAGTTTCTTGTAATCACTGACAGATGTTGCTGCGATATTTACATTGACCCTCCTGATCTCGCCATTGTTCACTTTTGTATCGTAGATTGTGCGGATTGCATCGCAGACATAGTCAATTGAAATTTCAGGATGCTCTCCTGCTTCAAGAAGAATGCGCTTGTGGCCCATCTTGATGATCAGTTCTGTTTGCGTCCTGATTGCATCCTTGTCAAGTTTGTTTCGGACAAGGGACCTGTTTCTGCAGTGAAAGGCGCAGTACTCGCAGTCATTTATGCAGTAATCAGATATGTAGAGGGGAGCAAAAAGAACAAGACGGTTCCCATAGATTTCTGATTTCACCTTGTTTGCAGATTTGAAGATAAGATCAAGCGACCCCTTATCCTCAAGATTGAGAAGAAACGCGGATTCTTCAAGGGATAGGCCATGCTTTTTTTCTGCTTTTGAGAGGACCTGGTCCAGGCTAAAGGAATGATTTTCAGCAATCAGATTTTTGATCAGCTTTTCATCTATCATCATTTACACCAAGGTCAGTCGGAGCTCTTCCAAGAGAGTATAATAGCTCGATAGTATTTTTGATGGTTTCTGGAACTGGATCTTTATTGGATTTGCCTGGATAGAGGTCATAAGATGTGCTATACTCTTTTGGAGTGGTATTGATCATAAGAGAGTTGCCCCCAGCCATAAGTCCTTTCTTTTTTGCATCAGGGCTCAGTGTTTCAAGAGCAGAGGTAACAAGAATCTTGGACTGTGGATCAACCAACCTTGCCAAGGCAATTACTTTTAGTACATCATCCAAAGATGGAGTTTGTGCTGAGGAAAGAGGAGTCTCTGCATGCGGTATCAGAGGACCAAAAGAATACATATCAGGCTTGAGAGACTTTGTCAGAAGCACATCGTTTATCAGATCATCAGCGCTCTGGCCTGGAAGACCTATCAGGAATCCGGTTGCAACAACAAAGCCGATTTCAATAAGCTGCCTGATAAGATTGATGCGGTCTGTTCTTTTTCTGCCAGGCCTCATCTTTTCATAAAGCTGGTCGTTTGAAGTTTCAAATCGCAGCAGGGCGCCATATGCACCTGCATCAAACAGCTTCTTGTAGCAGTCTCTTGAACGCTCTCCAATGCTCATAAAAAGAAGAATGCCATGCTTTTGCCTGATCTTTTTGACGATTGAAACCAGCAGTTCATCAGAATAGAATGGATCCTCTCCGGACTGGAGAACCAGTGCCTTGAATCCAAGTGAGACTGCACTATCTGCTGCCCGAAGGATTTGTGATTCGCTCATCCGGTAGCGCTTTATATTGTCATTGCCGGATCTGATTCCACAGTAGAGGCAGTTATTCTGGCAGTAGTTTGAGAATTCCAGGATGCCATGAACACAGCATGCATTGTCCAGCTTGTTTTTCCTGATCCTGTTTGCTGCCTGAAGCAGCAGATCAAGGTCTTTTCCTTCAACGGATAGAATTGCAAGCATTTCATTGCGAGAGAGCGTCTCATCATTTTCAGCTCTTTCTATGATCGGAGAGATGGGACTTTTGAATTTTGATTGTCCAGCTAGCAGTGCATCTTTTTTCTTAAGTTCAAAGAATTGCTTTTTCCACATCTTGAGGATGGGAATAGCATCTTCTTCCGGCACTTTTGAGACAACTATCCCGCCCTGTGCATAGACATAATCGCCGACTTTATAGGACCCTGTGACAAAGATTGCCTTCCGGGCTTCTCCAAAGTAATCCATGGTGATGGTCTTGGAATCAATAGAAATTACTTTGCCGGGGATTGCATAGCACATGAGAGACAATTTGCAACTGAGAGATTAAAAGAGTCTTGGTTATAGGCTCATGATCGTATCCTTTGATGGAAACGATGACTCTTCTGACAGGAGCGCGGTTTCAACATTCCTTATGTTTGGAAATCTTGAGCGAAGCTCACGTATGATGCCAAGGTATTCGTGATGGTTTTTTGCCCGAATCAGAAGATCCACCTGCCAGGGTGCGATAATTTTTGAAAGGCCATAAATATTCTGATGCTTTTGCGCAAATTCAAGAATCCTTGATTCGTCATCTTTTGAAAATACCTTAAACGAAAGAAGGGAGTAGTATAAATCATAGCCAAGGCGGCTAAAATCAACTACTGCCCTGCTGCTGACAAGAACACCTGATTTTTCAAGCTTTTTGATCCTGTGCCGCACCACATCCACGCTTACCCCTGCCTCTTTGGCAATATTGACCAGCGTGCTTCGCGAATTTGAAAATAATATGAACAGGACCTTCTTGTCAAGATCATCCAGCTCGACATTGCCAAGTTTCCCTATGGTTGAGATGGGTTTTGCATCGCTTTGGACAAGTAACTTTTCAGGATAGGTAAATATCTCGACTGAGGATCCCACAGTCTTTTTGATGATCAGATTCGGAAACTGCGAGAAGAACTTTGCTTCCATCTCAAAGAATTCGATGGTCGACTTGGCAAAAAATGAGACGTGAAGATCCCATGCGCCGTCTGCTTTTGAGACCCAGTAGACATTTGAGTGTGACCTGATTGCATTGATCAGTTTCTTTTGCTCTTCTGCTGTTGATGAGAGCTTGAGAAAAACCCGGTAGCTCATATAGGACAATTTGCTGAGGTTTATCCATGATGTGTAGCCAGTGATTATCTTATTTTTTTCAAGCTGCGCGATCCTGTACCTGACAGTTTCCCTGCTGCGGCGGATTTTCTTTGCAAGATCTGTTTCGCTCTGCCTTGCATTTGAACTCAGTTCGTAGAGGAGAATTTTGTTAATTTTATCAAGTATTTCTGTCATGAGAAACAAAACGGGGCAAATCTTTTAATCAATTCCATTTTTTGCATAAAAAAGCCGGCTGGATTTCGGCTAAAATCTGAAGGACAGTTTTATTAAGTCTTTTGTGTTAATATATGGTATATATTGATTAAAAGGGTAGAAGCAAGATGGCAAGGCGATGGAAAACACGGGCAGAGAGGAAAAAGAGATACGAGGAAGTATTGGAAAAGGCCGAGAGGTCAAAGGCCAGAGTCAGAGCTGCCCAGACAAGACCATTAGTAAGTAAAAAGCCAAAAGTCCAGGCAAAGAAATCTGATTTCAAAAAAATGGAGCCAATAGCTGAAGAGCCAAAAAAACCAGTTCAGGATACTGGAAACAGTTATGGAATGTCACTAGTTCGTGCATCAGAAGTCGCAGATAATGCAAGACTTCAGAGAGCATTTGGCAGGAAAGCTAAAAGAGAAACATCAGATGAGCCTGCGCGAGTAGCTTTGTGTGGAACTGTAGTTGAAGCATCTGAACCTGCAGAGTCTTCCACAGAACACAGAACCGATTCGGTCCTGCAGGATGAGATCCGGAGGATAGAAGAAGAATTGTGTTTCGAGGCTACTGGAGAGACTCCAAAGGAAAAAACACATGGGAGATGGAACTGGTTTAGAAGAAATGAAAAAATACTTATGAGAACGTTGATTCTTTTTGATATAGTCGCATGGAGCTTTATTACACCTAAAATGATAGGGAAAATAATTGGTCCTGATAGGGAAACTACGGTAGTAATACCTGAAAAGGACTCGGATCTGATTGTAATGCCAAGGCGAAGTACAGTACCAGGGATAGACCAAAAAATGTTAGAGAGAAGACAGACTGAAAGAGAAAACAAAATTGGAAAATAAAAAAATTAGATGACGCCCATAGAATGAGCGACTATCAATCCTGCAAAGACCAGCGAAACAGTGTTCACGACTTTTATCAAAGCATTGAGTGCAGGACCTGCAGTGTCCTTCAGTGGATCACCGACAGTATCACCAACAACCGCTGCCTTGTGTGCATCTGAACCTTTACCGCCAACATTGCCCTCTTCGATATACTTCTTTGCATTGTCCCAGGTTGCTCCTGCTGTTGTCATTGTAAGTGCGAGCATAAGCCCACCAGCAATGACTCCGGCAAGCAGACCTGCGAGCGCAGTTGCACCAAAGAGGAAACCGACAACCAGCGGAACAGCAACTGCCATGGCACCTGGAAGAGCAAGCTCTTTGAGTGCTGTTTTAGTTGAAATGTCCACGCATTTTGCATAGTCGGCCCTGGCCTTTCCCTGCATAAGTCCCTTGATCTCACGGAACTGTCTTCGGACCTCTTCAACGATCTCAAATGCGGCTCTTCCAACTGCAAGCATCAGAAGTGATGAGAATACAAATGGAAGGAGACCACCTATGAAAAGACCAATAACAACCGGAGGCTGAAGAAGATCTACAGATGCAAGATGCGCTTCTTCTGCAAATGCCACAAAAAGGGCAAGTGCTCCAAGAGCAGCACCACCAATTGCAAATCCTTTTGTAGTTGCCTTTGTGGTGTTTCCAACAGCATCAAGTGCATCAGTAATAGTCCTGACTTTTGCCGGAAGCTTTGACATTTCAGCAATTCCGCCGGCATTGTCTGTGATCGGACCATATGCATCAATTGCAATGATTATTGCACTGAGCGAAAGCATGGAAGCTGCAGCAAGAGCAATACCATAGAGTCCTGCAACCTTGAATGAGATCACAATCGCTATTACGATAACAAGAACAGGAAGCACTGTTGATTCCATACCAACAGCAAGACCCTGGATCAGGTTTGTTGCAGCGCCGGTTTTGGCTGAATTTGCAACATTCTGAACCGGCTTGTGTTCTGTTGCTGTATAATATTCGCTGATTATGAAGAGTAGCAAAGTAACTACAGTTCCCATAATAACAGTCACAAACAGGTTGTTTGCCGGGACTGGAAGGTCAGGAATGTCTGCAAGATAGAAGTAAGCTCCAGCAAGCATCACAAGCGCGCTGACAAGAATGCCGACATAGAAATATGACATGATCTTTTTCGTGTTTCCAATACCGACGAAAAGAGACCCTACTATACTTGCAACAACACCAATTGCTGCAATTCCAAGTGGAATTTGTATAAGAAGATCAGTAGTAGCTACAAATGTCAGTCCAATGAGCATTGCGGCAATTACAGTTACCACAAATGACTCGAAAACATCTGCTGCCATTCCCGCGCAGTCACCGACATTGTCACCTACATTGTCAGCAATTACAGCAGGATTCCTTGGGTCATCCTCAGGAATGCCTGCTTCAATCTTCCCCACCAGATCAGCTCCAACATCAGCTGCTTTGGTATAGATACCTCCGCCGACACGAGCAAACAGCGAAATCAGCGAGGCTCCAAATCCATATCCAATGAGTGGAATAAGGTCTCCATAGTACATATACAAGAGACTTACTCCGACAAGTCCAAGTCCGGCAAGTGCCATACCAGTGACAGCACCGCCTTTGAATGCAATTCCAAGAGCTGGTTTTACCCCTTTCTTTGCTGCCTCGGCAACGCGCACATTTGCACGCACTGAGACCTGCATACCGACGTAACCTGCAAGTGCTGAAGAAACAACACCGACCAGGAATGCGACTGCAGAAGAAGCGCCTACTCCGATTCCGATAAGTATCAATAATACTAATACAATAGGGATCAGGGTTTTGTATTGCCTGGTTAAAAAGGCGTTTGCACCCTCCTGAATTGCTTTTGAAATTTCTTGCATCTCCTTGCTTCCTGCCGGCGATTTAATCACCCGAAATGCAAGGTATGCTGCATAGAGTAGGGTCAATATACCCCCGCCCAATGCTAATGTTACTGCATCAATCATAATTTCACCTTAAAAATCGACTTTCAATTAAAAGATGTGAATGTTTAAAAAGCAAATGGGGAATCATGCTGCGCAGAGTAAAGATATATAAAAGATAACTGCATTATCTGAAAGAATACTCCGTAGATGGTGAAATAAATGGGACTGTTTGACAAAATATTAGGAAAAAACGAAGAAAGTCCAGAGGTTCCTGATCTTGAAGACTTAATGCAATCAGATGGCGATGTTGTAAGTCCTCCAGCTGACTTTTATGTAAAGAGAGTGGACTTGAGAAACGAAGGGGATGGAGACTTGGTGCTCAATGAACTTGGTGAAAAGAACATCATCATACTCAATGTCAAACCTCTTTCAAAACAACCAAACAGGTTGAAGACAATCATTGGAAAGCTCAAGAACCACACTGGAAAGACCAATGGCGACATTGCTTTGCTTGCATCTGATACTATTCTCTTGACACCAAAGAATGTCAAGATTGTAAAATCAAAGCCAAAAGCAAAGAGAAGCGGAACAGTTATTTCTTAATTTTATTTTTCTAAATTCTTTTTTTAGGCAGACTTGCCAGCATCTATCAGATTGATGAAGATCTCCCCGTACATCTTATCCTGCTTAATGTGGATTTTCTCCTCCTGGACAAGATAGAGAAGACAAAGAAGGTTGTAGACTTTTTTGGCAGAATCATTTCCTTCAGTAATTTTTGAGAATAATGACCAGCCCTCGCTGTCAGTATGCTTTTCTATCAGGTCAATGACTCTGGCAAGGTCATTTTCAAGGTCATGCTCAGATAGCTGCAGATCAACAGTATCAACTATCGATCCTTTTGGGATCCTGACGCGCTCGATGTTCTCATACTTGATAACGCGCTCCATTTCATTGATCAGCTCCTCGGCAGTGATCTGGCGCCTTGGCGGAATTCTGCTCGACAGCTCCAGCTGCGGGATTTCAGGAATAGGATCAGATTCCTCTGCTGCAGGAAACTCTGCAAGCTCGCTCTGATAGCTTAGAAATTTCAGATAATCGCTCTTGTATTTCAAAAGTATTGAAGCAGCAAGAATAACATTTGCCTGTATGACAAAATCCATCTCATCCATTTCGCGGACCTTTGCTATGAATGCATCAGAAAGATCAAGAAGGTCCACATTCCATGGATCGACCCTGTTTGAAGAAATCAAATCAAGAAGAATATCCTTCCATGTTGGCTTTGATACCATTGACTCGAAGTGGGCAAATGAATGGAGGTGGGTCTGGGTCGGCATATTTGTTTATATAACTATTCTACTTTATATAGCTTATCGACTTATTCGGTGACAATTATGGAGATAAAAGAAACCACAGTTTTGGACAGAGAAGAGCCGCTTTCAAAGGCGCTTTCGCATCTTGATACCTCGCCCGCCGTTTTGGTAACAAAAGATGGGAAGTACTATGGAATAATAGACCACAGAAGCATCAGTGCCAATGTCAGAAGCCCCAGGGATACTAAATGCGAGAGCGCAATAGTAAGGCCTCCGGTGCTGCTTGAGGGCACAGAGGTAATTGAGAGGGTAAGTGCATTTCTCCTTGGCCACTTCAAGGCACTTCCCGTAATAGACCAGAGCGAGACTCCGATCGGAATTACGACCAGGGTAGAAGCGCTGAAGGAGATGCAGTCAAACAAGATGATCCCAGGCGGAAAGGTATCAGAGCTCATGAGCGCTCCTGTATTCACAGTTTCAGAGAGTGATACAATTGCCCAGACTAAAAGAGGGCTTCGGGACAAGAACGCAAGGAGGATGGTAGTAGTCAGCAAAGGCCACCCAATCGGAATCGTATCAGACTATGACCTCAGCTCATGGACAGGAAGCCAGAACTTTGGCGGAGGCAGGAAGGATGCTCGGATATCAGCAGAAAAATTCGACGTTGATGGAATGCCGATAAAGGGATTTTTGAGGCCTGATATCACCACAATAGATCAAAACGAGAGCATTGAAAATGCAGTAGTGAGGATGATAGAAAAGCAGGTATCCTCAGTGATCGTAGTTGCAGGATCAAAGCCAGTCGGGATTCTCTCTGCTCTTGACATTTTCAAAAAAGTCCAGAACATGAACCAGGAGAAGACAGAGATCCATGTCTCAGGATTGAATGAAAACAACAAATACCATTATGAAAACATCACTGAAAAAATTGGAAGAGTTGTTGAGAAGTTTGGAGAATCCTTCAATATCAGGAATGTCGGAGTCCATACCAAGGAGAGAAAATCAACAACCACAGTGAATTTGTACTTTGATACTGATGACGGACATGTCTCTCTTCGGTCTGAGAGGGCAACTCTCAAGGAAGCAGTTGACGAGCTTGCAGGAGAACTTGACAGCGTCCTTCGAAGAAGAAAGGACAGGAGGCCAAAGTAGAGGTTTTCCTTCCTTTTTTAAGCTTTTATGTACGTAATTAACCACAGGATGA
>CAZYZZ010000018.1:4422-14330 GCA_964651995.1 Microcaldota archaeon | reverse complement strand
AACAAGTGAAAGATACCTTCTTGCATACAAGATGCTGACTGGAAAAGAATTATGATTCATCGCCAAGGTGAAGTCTTCTTCTTCTAAAAGAAGCAATAAATGAAATTGCTCCAAGAATGAATACTGCAGCGCCTCCCATTCCAACAATACCATGTTCCTGGGTTGATTCTTTTTTAAGTCTTGAAGACAGACTGCAATCTGAATGAGGCTCATAGTGCCCATTCATAATCTCATCTTGTGCTTCAGCATCCCCCCTCTCAAGAGTGAGTTTGAATCTGTTTTCCATTTTGCATCTTTCAGTATCTGAAGAATTATTTAGAGCAGTAAGGCTAGTTCTAAGCTTTTGATAATTTAATCGTGTTTTTTCCCTGTCTCCGGAGCTGACTCTTTCGATCAGTGGTCTTTGTCTTTGCCAAATGCTTTCATTACTAAATTCTTTTTGATGTACATGAACAGCAGCACCGATTGCAAGAGCCCCTACGGTCATAAGAATAACCGATCCTTTCCTACCCATGGTTTATAATTATGGAAGAAAGTGTTTTAAAAACTATAGTCTTTGGATTGACGACGTGAGAGCAGGAAAAATCCATATTGTGGTAAAAAAGGGTTTAAAAAGAGAGCGTTACAAATTAAATTGAGTGAAAATAATGAGCGTGCCAGAAGAAGGAAGGAGTTATGGTCAGGAAAATGTTCCAATAGACCTACGTGCACTATTTCATGCATTTCAAATGGCATTTAGTGATCATATTAAATCAAAAAATTTTCCTGTTCTAATCGAAAGTGCTGAAGGTGTTGAGATTGGACTTGTTGATGCAGGGCTTTCATACATGTTAGCTACCGGAGCAGCGAGGATGAATGGAGTCGTGCCAATTGTTAATCCAGATGAAATATCCACCTGGACCTTCCATGAAGGGATGCTGGCAAGCGCCTGCAGGGCAGCAAAGCAGCTTCAAGGAGAATATGACTTTGCAATAGGAATTGCAAAAAAAGGGCTTTGGTCATCATTCGTCTTTTCGCTTATGGGAATTCCAACCAAAGATGCGGTTGTTGTGAGAGACAAGGAATGGAGAAGAATGTTTCCAATGGATGAGATTACAACGAGCATTGTAAGTGGAAAGAAAATTCTTCTTCTTGACAATGATGCAGTAACAGGAAGAACGATTTCAACAGTACTTGATGAGCTTGATGGTGCAGGCGCAAGACAAGTGGATGTTCTTCTTATTCATAGATATTCCCACCTGGAAACAGCATTTTTTGAGCAGATAAAAGATAGCCTTGCTCCAGAGCAGCATATTGGAAAGGCAAAAACAGGAAAGCAGGTTATCGATACTTTTTCGTCGCTTCCAGCAAAGATAAAGAGGAAGATGGCACTTGAAACAGACTTTAGGGGAAGAAATAAAGACCTTCAGGAGCTTAGGAGGAGATTGCATGTCTAAGGTTATTCTTTCTACTGATATTGGCACTGATATTGATGATGCTGTTGCTCTTTATCTTGCAATGAATTCTCCTGTGATTGACCTTCAGGGAGTCTATGTTACAAACGGACCAGTAGAGACAAGGGCAAAGATAGCAGCAAGAATGGTGAGATTAGGATATAGTGATGCAATAGTTGCACTTGGAGAAGCAAATGCAATAGATCCCAAAGCACTGCCACATCATACTACAGGAATGGAAAGATTCTCAGTTCCAGGAAATGACAAGAGAAGAACCTTGCCGGAGCTTGGTGTTGTCATGGACTGGATGGATGCAATGACAAGACAGCTTGAGGAGTTTGCTGACGTTGTAGTTGCAAGCATTGCACCTCTCACAAACATTGCAAAACTTCTTGAGAGAAAGCCAGAGGCTGCAGCAAAAATAAAATCGCTCTATATTATGGGAGGCAGAGAAGGGGAGAGGGAACATAATTTCACCCATGATGCACTTGCCGCACAAAAAGTTCTTGAATCAGATCTTGACATGGTAATAGTCCCTGCAGATGTTTGCGGCGGACACTTGGTTCAGATGGAGGATTTGACAGGGCTTAGAGGCTCGAGATTGCAGTCATATTTAGCCAACATGGCAAAGCTCTGGAAATTGTACCATGACAGTAGGGAATTTTCACTTGATGGAAAAACCAGAAAAGTATTCAAAGACAAAACTCTCGGATATTTCAAAGGAGAAAAACTATTTTACGAGTTGGTGGAGATTCTGGCAAGAACCAGAGTCACCAAAGACCCATACAGCTATCAAAGATTATTTGAAATGCTAAAAGGTACTCGCTTCCTCCATTCTGATGTTCCAAAAGTGTGCGAATTTCTTGATGAGATTGAAGATAAGCAACTAAAGTCAACGAGAGTTTCTGATGCATTTGTAATCTATGCAATAGAGCATCCGGATAGAGTAGAGGAAAAAAGAGTAACATTAGTTTCTGATGAACAGGGAATAATGACAACCAGAGATGGAGGGAAACACAGGTTGGTTGTTGATGTTGACTACCGTCATTTTGCAAGATACCTGAAGGAAAGGCTGGATAAAAGACCAGAAAAAAGAAAGAGGGTGAAGGCATGAGTGAAAAAACAAATGTTCTCTTGTCCACAGATATTGGAACTGATGTCGATGATGCTGTTGCTCTTTATCTTGCAATGAATTCTCCTGTGATTGACCTTCAGGGAGTCTATGTTACAAACGGACCTGTAAAAGACAGGGCAAGAATTGCAAAGCACATGGCAAACCTGGCAGAGCATGACGTTCCAGTCATGGTTGGCGAATCTACTGCAATGATGAGCTGCTATCCAGAATACACAGTAGGAACTGAAGGGGTCATGGCACCAAAAAAGGTCCCTGGAATCAAAAGAAAGTGGCTCACCCGGATGAGCCAGCAACTCGAGCAGCTTTCAGATGTCGTGCTTGCAAGCATTGCACCCCTCACAAATATTGCAAAACTTCTTGAGAGAAAGCCAGAAGCTGCAAGGAAAATGAAATCATTGTATGTTATGGGAGGAAGAGAAGGACATAATGAACACAATTTTACTCATGATGCCCTTGCAGCAGAGAAAGTACTCACTTCTGATCTTGATATAGTTATTGTACCTGCAGATGTTTGCGCAGGATATGAATGCGAGATAGGATTTTTGCAGGACCTGCACGGATCAGAACTGCAGGAACATCTGGCATACATGGCATCTCTTTGGAAATTATATCACGATACTACAGGAATTTTTGGCATGGGATACATGGAAAAAATAGAAAAACGCATTACAGACAACATAAAAGGAGCAAAAGTCACCATAGATGATTACCAAAAATGGCAAGGAGTAAGGATGTATCTTATGATGCTCCGGAACGGGAATAATTTCCGCGATGATCCAGAGCAGCAACTCGAGATGTTTGACTCTGTATTGATATGGGCTGCGAATAGTCCGGAAAATGTTTATGCAAAAGCAGTTCTGGGCCACATTAGAGAAAATGAGCTCAAGACAATCAAGGTTTCAGATGCATTTGTAATCTATGCAATAGAGCATCCAGAGAGAGTGAAAGAAAAAAGAGCAACAGTAGTAACTGACGAACAGGGAATGATGAGAACTCTGGAAGGAGATAAACACAGGCTTATTGTTGATGTTGACTACCGCCATTTTGCTAATTATCTAAAGAGAAGGCTTGAGAAAAAGCCAAGAACGCTGGAAGCAAAGACAAGGAAGATTCAGAGATAATGAGGGAGCATTTTCAGTGCGAATTCTGCTTGTCCAGGATTCAGATTAAACAGCATTGCAATATGGGAAAGCTCGGATGGAGTGCGTATTTTGCTTGGAGAATTTGCAAATGATGCAAAGCTGTAGAATGCTCCATGTTTGATGCAGAGCCTGAGAAATGTCCTTAGTTTTGACATTGCAATTGCCCTTGGAATTCCGCTGCTTCGGATTAACCTGCCAAGATCAATCAGAAAGCACAGTTTCTTCTTCTCTGCAATTACTTTGATTGCTCCTTCATCAAATGCATAGTCCTTGAGCATTATCAATGATTTTTTGTTTTTGAACTGGACTGCTGCCTGAAGGTTTTGCGCCTCGATTATTTTGCCCTTCTCATACTTGAAGAATTTTTCAAAGCCAAATTCAGATGGATCTGCATCACATCTGACAATATCATACATGGTTTTTTCTTGCTGTGTTCTATTTTAACCTGTTTTGGTCTGCCTGGGAGATAATCCCTATTTATTATATGAAGATATTTCAGCCGCTATTACAAAAAGAGCATAAAAAATGTGAAATTGTCAAACAAATTACTAAATGGTATTATATTCCTCTAATGCGTTATATTTAGTGTAAATTAAAGGTAATAGGGGGAGAAATATGAATAGGCTACGTTGTGGATCATTAAATGATTTAAAGAAGGGTAAAGGGGAAACAAAATCTAAGTCAGAGCCACTGAGAGAAGGGCCGATGAAGGAAACTAACCCTGGATTTAAGATTTTTTTCGAAAACCTAAGTTCATTGGATGCAAAAACTCTGGCAGACTTAAATGCAGAAGTTATGGCTTCTAGTTCTGAAAAAGAGGATGTCACAAGATTTCTTCTTGACTGTTTAAAACATAAGGAATTCGAGATAATCAAGGCAGCTGGAATAGCTCTTGAGGATTTGGTCGATTCTTCACATATGTGGGAGCTTATCGGACTGACTATGGAGGAAAACCCAGACACATCGATATGGGCAACCAAGTTGCTTGGTAAAATTGATGATGATTCAGTCGTAGCCACATTATTCACAATTTTTGAGGAAACCGGAGACTTTCATGTGCTCGATACAATTGGGAGAATGGGCAACCCTTCGGCAGTTGCAAAGCTAGGCGAATATGTAGATAGTGATGATCCCAGGTTAAGAATGCGGTCTATGCAAATGCTTGTGGAATTGCGGCATCCGGCGGCTAGTGGAGAGTTTGTCAAAGCACTTAGTCATGATAATTTCGAGATTGTATGCAATGCTGCCACAGGTCTTGCTTTTGTCGGAGATTCTTCAGCAGTACCAGCTCTTATTGATGCCTTTGAAAAGAGAAATGCAAAGCTTCCCAAGATTGCAGGAACTTCAAATCAGAATCCTGGCATGGCACTTGGACCTAGCATAAGATTTGGGATACACAGCAATTACAGTAATTTGAGCGGCCCGAATATAGTCATCGGAAGCCCGGTTGATGATATTGCCCATGCTCTTGGAAAAATAGGCGACAAGAGAGCAGTTCCGGTTCTTCTTGAGGCTGCCAAAAAATCCCCACATGAACAAGTGCAGACAGCTTGTGTTGGCGCATTGGAGAAGATTGGCGGGATTGGGAATTCATTTTTCATTGAGAGGCTTAGTAGTAAGTTCTCCATAGGAGTTCGCTCTTATGCGGAAAAAGCCCTCGGAAAAATCGAGTGCGTTCCAGAACTCTACGCTGCACTTATGGAGTCAGAGATTTCAATTCGTGAGAGAATAAAAAAAATCATCAATCTCATTGTTGCCGGAATTGAAACAGCTGAAGATATTGGGGAATTTTTTGTGCACTGGGACATGGCAATTGAGAAGAGCCAAAGGGCTACAATAGCAGATGACCTTAGTGAGGATGAAATCAAATTCATGAATCGCAGGATTTACACTGCGGCAAAGATGAAAGAGAAGAGGCTAGCCGAGCAGGAAAATGAGGGGTAGAAACATGGAATTGAGAAGAATATGTTTTAGCAAGGATGGGGCTGGCTCTATCAAGAAGGTTGAGAAACCACCTATGAGCGAGAGTATCAGCAAACAGAGCAGAAGAGTGGCCAATCTGATTCAGATCCTTGAAAAAAGCAGTTATCCTGAAGACAGGATCGATGCTGCAAAGGTCCTTGGAAGAATGAGAGAGAAAAGTGCAGTTCCTGCACTGGTCAAGATCATAGAAAGATGCAGAAGTGCAACAACTCTCAGACATTGTTTAAACGCACTTGAAGAGATTGGAGACAGCTCAGCTGCCCCTGCAGTCCAAAGGTTGCTTGGAAAATGGTGCGATGAAGATCCAAAGAATCCATATGTCATTGCATCTTTCAATTGGAGAGCGCATGCACTAAAAGCTCTCAGAAAATTCGGTGAGCCTTCTTCAGTCCCCATAGTAGTTGCAACTTTAGAAAAAGAGATTTCGCTATACAAAAAATACAAGCAGCATTACCGCAATGGAGATTTGGAAGAAGCAGTTGATTCTGCAGCTCATTGCCTTTTGAATCTGGGAGGATCAGGAATCCTTGCACTAAAGGAAATGATGAAAAAAGAGGATGGGCTGATACGAAAACACGCGCCGTTTGCAATGTTTGAGATGGGTGATAAGAAAGGGATAGAAAAGATAAAAAGGCGACTTGACTCCGGATTAAGAAGCGAAAGAATAATGACGGCAGTAAGACTCAAATCCAGAGCAGGCATAGAAACACTCGAGGAATGTTTAGAGGCCATGGGAGATGAGCATCCAATAGAGAGGAAAATCGAGGCCATGGCTCTTGGAGAACTTGGTGGAGAAGTGGAGCTTGAAGTGATTTCAGTTTCACTAGTAGGTGACGGAAATTTAGAAGTTGTATATGAATGTGCGCAGCAGCTAACAAAATTTGGGGAAAAAGGAGAAGCAATACTTCTGAGAAATCTTGGTAACGAAAATAGCATGATTCGTGCTGTTTCTGCGATAGCACTGGCACGTCTTGACAATATTGCCTGCATACCTGTTCTGGAAGAATTAATCCAAGACGATAACAGGCATATGGCAAGATGCCTGAACAATAGTAACTTATACAAAATAGAACTTTCAGGAGAGATTGCAAAGAGGCTTTTCGAAAGCACTAGAAGATTGTTCATTTTGGAGCGTGCAATAAGCAGCGGAGATCTTGACATTGAGTATGGCATGCCGAGGTTATTCTCCATGCTCAGCTCAGATTCTCAGGCTGAAAAGGGCAGGGCAGCCAAGATTCTTGGGAGAATGATGTGCAAGGATGCTGTTCCAGAACTTATAGCTGCACTTGGTTCAGCAAACCGCGAAACATCTGTAGCAATAGTAACTGCACTGGGGAATATTGAAAGTGAGCAGGCAAGAGATGCGCTGTTTGAACTAGTGGATAACAAGAAAGGGATTGTAAGAGGTGCGGCAATTGATGCTATAAGGAACATGGATGCTCTTGTAGCTGTTCCATTTTACCTAAAAGCATTTGTACAGAATGACAAGGAGACAAGAAGCATGGTTACAAAAGCCCTCAAAGAGATGATAGATGAATGTTCAACAAAAGACGAGCTGGCATACTTCCTCGTGTCATGGGATAGAGGAATAATTGGGATTCAAAATACAGAATATTCAGGAGATATGACATCAATCATCATGGAGATTTTCATAAAGAAGATGATGAAAGAAATGGATAGAAAAATGAAAGAAATGTAAATTACTCCTTCTTCTTAGAAGGAGCTTTCTTTGCTGTTTTTTTCTTAACAGTCTTTCTTGACTTGGTTCCTTTCTTTGGCTTCACCTTCTTTGCTGCTTTAGGAGCAACTTTAGGTTTTGCCTTTACTTTTCTTTTTACGGAAGTTGGATGAACCTTACCAACTTTGGCTTTTCTTCGAAGTTTCTTGTTAACTCCCTTCTTTCTGCCAGAGCCTCTTGAGTTTCCAGCAGAAGTAAGTCCCCTAAATGCCTTTCCCTGCCTTACTGCAGAGCTGACATTTACAGTTGGTTTGCTTGGATCAGCTAGGATCACTTCGTAGAACTTATAATTACCATCTTCGCCAACCCAGTATGAGTTGAGAACCTCGAGGTTCTTGAATTTCCTGTTTACTCTCTGCTCTGCAATTGCCTGGTGTGACATGCCTGGCTGTACAAATAGATAATAGTTCTTTTGTTTTCTGCCGCCGTCAGTTCTTCTTCTTGTCCTTCTTCCCTTGTCAACACGGGTTCGAACAAGAATGTAGCCCTGCTTGGCTTTGTATCCAAGTGTTCTTGCCCTTGCAACATTAGAAGGCCTTTCAATAACTACCATTGAACCTTCCTTTCTCCAGGCAATAACCTTGGACCTAAATGCTGCATTTCTCTCCTTATACTGCTTTTGCAGAGTTTGTTTTATATACTTGTAAGCGCCCATTCTAATCACTTTTTTTGTCTATAGAATACGTTAAACAAAGTTCGTTAGCTCATATTTTTAAACACTTCCTTTTGAAGTATGTTCACTAATTGGTGTCGCAATGAATCAGACTTCTAAAGAGCCAGAATTTATTAAGACAATTGGGGAAATCAGGGGGGCTGAAGAGGAGCACGACCGTCTCATTATGGAAGCCAAAGAAAAGGCTGACAGGATTCTTCGCGAAGCAAAAGAAAAGATTGCAGATGAAAAAGCAAGCACTTCGGAAAAGATTGTGCAGCTCAAGAATGAAAGGCTTCGGGAAGGAAACAAAGCAATTGAGTCCAAAGTCCAGACTCTGGTAAAAAAAGCAAAAGACGATAGTTCCAAGATCAGCAAAAAAAGCCTTGGAAAACCTGCTGTTTCAAAACTTGTGAAAGATTTTCTAAAAGATCTCTGAGAGATATTTTATGTTAAAACCAAAGCCAATGAAAAAGATCAGGATAATCGTACTCAAGTCAGTAATCGAAAAACTGATCAAAGACCTCCATGAAGCAGGGGTTGTGGATATCAGAAATACATCCCACAAGGGCATGGAAGATGGAAGGCCTCTCTCTTCTTTTGATGATGTTTCTGCCCAGCTTCTGAAATTAAGATCATTGATTTCAGTTATAGAATCAAATCTTGGAAAGACAGAAGTCGAACCAAAGATCATTGATGGAGACCTTGCGCTTGAAAAGGCACACCAGCTTGACATTGGAGAAACGCTAAAGACACTTAATGCAGATGCAATCAGATTATCTGAAGAGATCAGTGCACTTGAATCAAAGGCATCGGTTATTGAAAAACTCCTTCACTTCAAGGAAGTTGATTTCAGCAAGCTTGAGACAAAAACCCTCAAATGCAGGGTTGGAACAATTCCGATTTCCAAAATGGCAAAACTAAACAGGGAACTTGAAGTAGCAAAGGGAGAGAACTCAGTAGTCCGGGACCCATCTTCAGATACTACATTAGTATTTTATGAAAAAGAAAAGGATGAGGAATCAGATACTATTCTCTCCGAACTTGGATTCATAGACATTGAGATTCCAGAGGGAGTGACAAAGCCAGTAGACAGCATCGACAAGGTAAAAGAGGAATATGAGCGAAAGAAGCTCGAGCTTGAGAAGATCAATGCCGAGATAGTCTCTATTTCAAAGGCAAATGTACAGGAGATAGTTTCACTAATCGCATCACTGGAGATCGTTTCTGACAGGGCATCGGTCACAAACAACTTCTCATCTTCAAAGAAGACATATATTGTCGAGGGCTGGATCACAGCAGAAAACTTTGACAATATCAAAAACATCATTGCAAAATACAGCAAAGAAGCAGTTCTT
The DNA here is from genome assembly GCA_964651995.1 of Microcaldota archaeon. Classification (GTDB taxonomy): domain Archaea; phylum Micrarchaeota; class Micrarchaeia; order Anstonellales; family Bilamarchaeaceae; genus Bilamarchaeum. The sequence continues at coordinate 4,889 of CAZYZZ010000018.1, read as the reverse complement.
GAGGATGTAAAATACTCTCATGATGAGATGCCTCCGACAGTATTGAACAACAAGAAGATAGCATCTCCGTTCGAATACCTGACAAACAGCTATTCGCTTCCTAATTACTATGAAATTGATCCGACAATGACATATTTCGTTTTCCTGCCAATCATATATGGTATGATTGTGGGAGACTTCTTCTATGGAATCGCATCAGTAGTCCTTGGATATCTCCTGATGCAGAAATTCAAGAAGAGCTATGTCATGTCCAACATTTCAAAGATCTGGTTCTACTCCGGATTCCCGACCATGATATTCGGTATTCTGTTTGACGAATATGGAGGAATGTCACATTTCGGCGTGCTTTCATACCTGAGCAAATGGCTGGGTTCAGATATTATTTCTGCTCCGCTCTATGTCGGATTTTCCAGGATACACAATGTACTTGGTCTTCTTGCACTGACAGTACTTGTCGGAATGGTACA
>CAZYZZ010000018.1:0-4322 GCA_964651995.1 Microcaldota archaeon | reverse complement strand
GGAAATATACTATCATATACCAGGATTGCAGCAATTGGTATTGTTGGAATTATTATTGCGGAATTATTGAATGATTTCATTATTCCGCTGCCAGAGCAAGGTATTCTGGCAATCATACTACTACCGATATTCCTTGTATTTCATGTGATTAATGCATTCATCGCAATGTTTGAGTCACTGGTACAAGGAGGTCGTCTAAACATAGTAGAGTTTAGGTCTAAATTCCTCCACGGTGGTGGAGAGATATTTAGTCCGTTTAAAATGAGGTGAAATATAAATGGCAGAAGAACAACTAGCAGCTTTGACATCAGAAGCTGGAATAGCACTTGGTGCTGGTTTGGCAATGGGCGTTAGCGCACTTGCAGCAGCATGGTCTCAGGGTACTCTTGGTTCAGCAGCTATGGGAGTTGTTGCAGAGAGACCAGAGTTCGAAAAGAACATCTTGATTTACATCGTACTTCCAGAAGTTCTTGCTGTGTTCGGTTTCCTTGTAGCAGTTCTATTGTGGCTTCAGCTTGGTGCACACTAAGGTGTCTAAATGGGAATAGAGAAGCTGAAAGAATCGCTTCTCTCTGAAGCTAAGGATGAGGCGCAGCAGATTGTGCAAAGCGCACAATCCCACGTCGACGGAATGCTCCGGGAAGAGAAAGCGAAAGAAGCTGCATTGAGAGAAAATGCAGAGAAGAAGGTAGAGAAACTCTTGGAGGATCAACGCAATGAGCGAATTGCGTGGGCGAGGCTGGAAGCAAAGCGCATCAACGCCGAGGCCAGAGAGGATGCTATCAAGAATGTATTTGAAGACTTTTTCAATGAGCTTGCAAAGTCAAGGAAAAGTCCTGAATACAAGAAGTTCATCAAAGACGCAATTCCCAAAGCCGCAGCAGATCTTGGAGGAAAGGTAACTGTCCATGTCGTAAAAGGAGACAAGGTACTGGTTCCAAAATCCAGAAACATCAAAGTAGTGGAAGATCTAAAGGGGCTTGGCGGAGCACTTGTTGAAAACTCAAGTGGCAGGATAAGAGTTGATCTCAGGTTAGAGACTCTTGCCGATAGCAAAAGAGATGAAATTCGAAGGCAGATAGCAGCAGTAATTTTCGGAGGTAAATGATGTTTGGGTTCACTCTTCCGCAGTTTGAGAGCAGGGCATTGAAATACGGTTATTCCAATGCCAGGGTCAAGGCAATGAAAGGACTGCTGCTCAAACCGGGGTTTGTAGATGATCTTGTCCGGTGCAGCAGCATCGAGGCAATGATCGAGCTGCTTCAGAGAACTCCATACAAGGGAGACTTTGCAGCAGGATCTGTAAAGTACAGTGGATCAGAGCTCATTGAGCTTGCAGCTGCAAAGAACTTTGCCCGGACTGTTGAAAAGCTCATCAGAATTACCCCGCAGTCAGACAAGAAGGTGCTTCATGCACTTCTCCTGAAATACGATCTTCTGAATCTGAAGACCATTATGCATGCAAAGGAACTTGGAAAGACATATGATGAGGTCAAACCGCACCTTTTCCCTGCAGGAGGACTTACAGAAGACGAATTCAGAAGGATCATGAAGGCAGATGGACAGCACATCTTCAGGGAGATAAAAAGAACAGTCCTTGGAGAGGCCATGCTTTCCCAGAGTACTGCTGATTTCAGCAAGGCCATGTGGGAAAAATTCAACATGGCTCTGCGCAGCCTGGATTCATTCATGCAGATGGAAACCATTGTTGATGCATACAGCTATCTTCTTATGGACAAGGCACTTGCAGATTCCGGAAGCAGGGACATCGCATATATCAGAAGAATCATGAAAAGGGAAATTGATGCCAAGAATGTGATGATCATCGAAAGGCTCAAGAAGCATGGAAAGAAGAAGATCCTGGAGAACCTGATACGGGGCGGAACGATAAACCAGATGACAATAAACAAGATTATTGAATCAAAGGATATTGCCCAGACAATCAGTTTGATCAAATCAAAGTTTGGAAATCTTGAACTATCCGGAGAAAGCCTGACTGATCTTGAAATTGCTCTTGAAAAATCAATTGCAAGGCAAAAGACAATCGCATTCCACAGGGGAATGCTTTCTGTAGGTGTGATAATCGGATTCCTGCTTCTTAAGGAGGAGGAGCTCAACAACCTCAGAAAGATCGGAAAAGGAAAAGAATTCGGGATATCTGAGAAGGATGTTAGGGAAATGCTTGTGGTAGTATGAAATCTAAGATAGTTGTACTTGGTGATGCCCCTCTTGTGATGGGATTCAAGCTTGCAGGTATTGAGAATGCGATCAATGCCACTGAAGAAACATTCCAGCAGGAGCTTGAGAAGGCGCTTGCAAATGAGGAATACGGGATTATTATCACAAATGAGAAATTACTTGAAAATGTTGATTGGAGATTAAAGAAAAAGCTAGATTCAATTGCCTATCCAGTTGTAGTTCCGCTGCCAGATCAAAGCGGAGGAAGCAAAGAAGGCGATGAAATCAGAGGCCTCATAAAGAGAGCTCTGGGCTTTGACTTAGGAAAGAAATAATTGGAGGTTTCAAAATGGCAAAAGCAGGAAAGATTGAGCGAATCAGCGGTCCGGTCGTAGAAGCATATCTTCCGGATGCAAGACTTTATGACGTTGTTAAAGTTGGAAAGGAAAAACTCCTTGGAGAAATCATTAAGATTACTGGAACTACCTCGGTTATCCAGGTTTATGAGGACACTTCAGGCCTGAAGCCAGGAGAACCTGTAACTTCCACAGGCTCGCCTCTTTCAGTTGAGCTTGGACCAGGAATCCTTCAGAACATTTACGATGGTATTCAGAGGCCGCTTCAGTACATTGAAGAGGCAGCTGGCGGAGTCTATATCGCAAGAGGTATCGACGCTCCGGCACTTGACAAGAAAAAGAAGTGGGATTTCAAGGCAACAGTAAAGAAAGGAGACAAGGTCAAGAAGGGGGATGTAGTCGGTACTGTTCAGGAAACAGACCTTATTGAACACAGGATCATGTCCCCGATGGAAGGAAGAATTGAGTCAATTAAATCCGGAAAATACACAATTGAGGATGATGTTGGAAGCCTTTCATTTGAAGGAAAGAAATACCCTATCAAGATGGTGCAGAGATGGTTTGTCCGAAAGTCAAGACCAGTAGTTGAGAAGTTCCCTCCAAACATTCCGCTGGTTACTGGTCAGAGGATCATCGATACATTCTTCCCGATTGCAAAGGGAGGAACAGCAGCCATTCCAGGTCCGTTTGGTTCGGGTAAGACAGTCACGCAGCAGAGCCTTGCAAAGTATTCAGATACCCAGATCGTTGTTTATGTAGGATGCGGTGAACGTGGAAACGAGATGACTGAAGTTCTAAAGGAGTTCCCACACCTGGAAGATCCAAATACAGGAAAACCGCTCATGATGAGAACTGTCCTTATTGCAAACACATCCAACATGCCGGTTGCTGCCCGTGAGGCCAGTATTTACACAGGAGTCACTATTGCAGAATATTTCAGGGACATGGGCTATGATGTTGCTCTTATGGCTGACAGTACTTCAAGATGGGCCGAGGCTATGCGTGAGATCGGCGGTAGGCTCGAAGAGATGCCTGGTGAAGAGGGTTATCCTGCATACCTTGCAAGAAGGCTTGCTGAGTTCTATGAAAGAGCAGGACGTGTCAGATGTCTTGGAACTGAAGACAGGTATGGTTCTGTTTCGATTATCGGGGCTGTTTCGCCACCTGGTGGTGATATTTCAGAGCCTGTTTCACAGAACACGCTTCGTGTTACAAAGGTGTTCCTTGCACTTGATGCATCACTTGCATACAGAAGGCACTTCCCGGCAATCAACTGGCTCAAGAGCTATACGCTGTATTCTGATTCGCTTGAGGAATACTTTGCAGGAAACATATCTTCGGACTTCTCAAAGCTAACAAAAGAGGCCATGGTTCTTTTGCAGAAAGAAGCAGAGCTCCAGGAAGTTGTGCAGCTGGTTGGTCCGGATGCTCTTCCGGAAAAAGAACAGGCAATTCTCCTGATTACAAAAATGCTTAGAGAGGACTACCTTCAGCAAAACGCATTTAGCGATGTTGATGCAAGGTGCGAACTTGACAAGCAGTATGAGATGATTAAGACGATCATGAAGTTTGGTGAGCGCACAAACAGCGCACTTGACCTTGGAGTTCAGCTCAAGAGAATCCATGAACTTGAGGTCATTGCAGAGATCGGCAGAATGAAGGAAATTGCTGATATGAAAGAATTCGACAAGCTGCAGAAGAAAATAGACAGCAGCTTCGATCAACTGAGGTGATACTGATGAAGGAATATAAAACAATCAACGAAATTGCAGGTCCGCTTCTCTTTGT
>CAZYZZ010000017.1:0-14373 GCA_964651995.1 Microcaldota archaeon | reverse complement strand
CGGTCTTTCCGTATATTCTCCAAATAACCTTACTATCGAAGATGTTCATCTCTACAACAATGTCTATGATTTCTCAGTTACTGGATCTTCAGGGGGAACTGATTATTATACTGCAAGGAACATGACTATCGATCGCGATGCAGGAGACTTCACAAGAGACACTCATCTCTACATCAATGATACTCTAACTGAGTTTGATGAATCATACAGAATGGATCATGATACTGAACCTGTTGGTTTGCCTGGCTTTAGAAGTTCATTTGACGACAAATATGTTGAGATAGAAGAAGTAACTGGCCCAGTTTCAATCAACAACATTACATGGAAATGGAAAGATGGCGAGATTACTACTGAAGATGAAGCAGAATTCGAGCTTTGGAAACACAATGGTTCCTGGAGCAATACTGGCGCTACTCCCGACACAAGCGCCAATGAGCTTTCACTTGAGGCAATGGATCCACAATCCACATATGGTATTCTTGAAGATATATCTGGAGGAAGTGCAACTCCTGTATATGGTTGTGCTGAGATAAATGAGTCTGGGACCTATGATCTGGCTAATGCGATATCTGCATCGTCTGCTGTTTCATATGATTATGAGGCGCCTTGGGGCAATGTATCCCCAGTAACTATCGGTCCTGCCTTTGATCTAACATATGCATGTATCGTAATCAATGCTTCAAATGTCTTATTTGACTGCAATGGATATGATATTGATTGGGATGTTACTGACTTCCTGGACAATGGTGCTGGTATAGCAACAGTTCCTGACAAAAGCTATATCACTATCAAAAACTGTCCTAATATTGAGGACTTTGGTTATGGTGTTTATCTCCTTGGTACTCGTCATGCGCATGTTGAGAATGTTACAGTCAACCGCTCCATATATGGTTTTTCATCTCTAAGAACAAGGTTCAGCAGCTCTGACTGCAATAATAACACTTATGTCAATGCAGTTTCGCGTAATGCCGGTGAGAACAGTCCACACTACCAGCCAGGGGCCGGCCTTTTCTCAATCGGGTGTATCAACACGACCTACATCAACAGCTCTGCATACACAGGATCAGCGCCAAGCGACCATAATATATCCGGCCTGCGCATAGAGGACCCCCAATATGTGGGCACAAACAACATAACGCTTTATGGAAACGACTGGGATGTCTGGGTAAGGCAGGATGCCCTGGTTAATACGGAAATAAACCTCTCTGACGTTTATATCCTGCCAGACTCTGGAGTTTTGGACAACTATTCAAGAATCAGCATTTATGATGAATTGGGACTGGGCAATCCAGACTACTATATCGATCACTCAAACGGAGCCGGATTCCTCCTTCCAAGATGGCTGAAGAGCTTTGAGAAGAAATATGTTGATTTCGCATACAATGACGATGGAGGTTCAGTCCATCATATCAACCAAACGATTTTCCATTACACCCAGCCCGAAGTAGATGGAGAGCCTTACAACGAATCACTGCTTGATGTCTACAAATTTAACTGGATAGCTTCGTTTTATCTATCTAATGAAGAGCTTGATGCAACTTTGGATTCAGGAGCAAACACCATTACATTGACAGATTATGATCCAGAAGAAATCTCAGGATTTATTGACGGAAGTTTCTTGGGGATTATGGAAGAGCCTATACCTATTGATAGCTGCCAGAATATCACAGAATCGGGTAGGTATAGATTGAATGCAACTCTTGTTGGTACGCAACCAGGCAGGGGAATCTGTATTGATATTCAGGCTGATGATGTGGTCCTTGACCTTGATGGATATTATGTCAGCCAGACAAGCGGAACTGGCATTGGTATTTATACATTCGGTCATTCAGGAACCAAAATCCATGGTGCTGATGGCCATGTTACTGGATATGGATTCGGAATAATCATGGACACTTCCGCAGGGGCTGATATTGACCCAGTCTATTTCTGCAACAATACGATAGGTGTTCTTGTAAACAACTCAAATGACACAATAATCAATGACACAATCGCGTGCAACAATACTGAAACCGGCATATATGTTCTTGATTCTAACAATACGACAATCTATGATTCAAAAGTCTACAACAACACAGTTGACCTCAAGGTGAACAACACCATTGCAGCTCCAATAACTCTGAATATGCTCTCACTCATTTTCGATCGCCCGGCAGGAGACAATACAAGCTTCACAAACATGACTATCAACGACTCAATCGCAGCAGGCGAAGCATACCAGATAAACTGGAGCGCAACTCCAGGTTCTTTGCCTGGAGGCTATTCGAGCTTCAAGAACAAATTCGTTGATATTGAGAACCTCACCAGCAGCGTTTCCATCGATGAAATCATCTGGCGATGGAATGAAACGGAACTTACAGGTTCAGACAATGAAAGCGCATTCGAGCTTTGGAAATCCAATGGAACCTGGAGCAACACAAGCGCTACCTTGGATACCGGCAACAATACCCTCACATTGACCAATATGAATCCAGCGAGCGACTATGGTATATTGCAATCTAGCGTCTCAACCTGTATGCTGATCAATTCTTCCGGAACGTATACTCTCACTTCAAATGTTGAAGGTGCCCCATACTCAATGACAGGAATAGTCAGTGGTGCTGAAGAGGCATGTATAGGAATCGCATCATCAAACGTCGTCTTCGACTGTGCCGGCTATAACATCACAAACAACGGAACCTCAAATGCCGCTGGTATCATAGTCAACTCCAGCCTCAGTTTCCCGGATCTTCTCTATGACAACATAACGATCCAGAACTGTCCTGCAATCTCAGGATATGACGATGGTATTGTTCTTGATCAGGCCAATACTACAACTGTGAGCAACACAACAGTATTTAACAATACTAATGCCGGTGTCCGCCTCAATGGCCGTGCATCTTCTCCATACAATTACGTGGTTCTGGATTATGTTGACATGCACAACAACAGCGAAGGTTTTGTCGCATCTTTCGGATCTCATGTTAATATTACAAATTCAAGGGCATGGAACAACAGCAATGCAGGTGTGAAGCTTGAGCAGGAATACATTGAAATCGAATTGAACAATTACACTGCCTGGGATAATGTCTATGGTGTCCATCTCTCAGGTCCGTTCTCTTCAGGAACATCTCCATGGGCAAACGTGTACAACTCAGAGCTCTACAACAACAGCTATGGTTTCTATGGACTTGGAACAGAAGGCCCTGATGTTCCTCTTGGAAACATAACAATAGCAAACACAACATTCAATGAGAATAATGTTGGTATCTACCATGGATATAACACAGACCTTCTCTTTGGCTTCCTTCTTGTGAGCAATGTCCTGACAATGGACAATGTTACTGTGAATTCCAGCAGCTCCATCGGTGCATCACTGTACAAGTCAAACGTCAGTGCAAATGACCTTGTATTTGCAAACAACACCATGGATGTTCTGTTCAACAATTCAGATGACTTCAATCCAACGAACTTCTCCTTGGATATGAACATGACATTCCTCAATCCATCAGCAACATATGTGAACTACACCAACCTGACTCTAAGTGATGTTCTTCGAAACAACGAGAGTTACTCAATGACCTGGACAGCAAATTCCTCAGCCCTGCCACCTGGCTACAACAGCTTTGAGCAGAAATTCGTTAATATAACCTCAACTGTCGGAACCCCGACAATAGAAACAACAATCTGGCGCTGGACAGATGCTGAAGTTGCCAGCTACACCGAATCAAACCTTGAGCTCTGGAAATGGAACGGCTCATGGAGCGATACAGGAGCAACACTTAGTGCCGGCTCAAATACTCTTGTACTGGCCAATTATGATCCTGCAAGCGATTATGGTATCCTTGAGAATGTTCCTGGATCCTGTCCTGTACTTAACAGCTCAGGGTCCTACCAGCTCACTGCCAATCTTGTCGGTGCTCCAAATCCAGTGCCTTCTGGCGGTAATGCATGTGTTGTGATTTCTGCATCTGATGTTGCCCTTGACTGTAATGGATTTACAATAACAGGAAATGGCACACCTGCTGGAATCACCTATGGTATTTATGCACGCGGACCATACTCGAATATCACTATAGAGAACTGTTTTGTCTCAAGCTATTTCGAGGCATCGGTATTCCTTCACGAAGTGTCGGACAGTTCCGTCATAAATAACACAGCATACAACAGCTCGTTCCACCATGGTTTCACGTTCAACCAGTCATTCCAGGATAATATTGTAGAAAACAACACTGCATATGACAATACTGGATATGGTTTCTATATATTCCGTGACTGCGACCGCAACAACTTCACCGGCAATACTGCCTATAACAATTCATGGAGTACTGAATTCCTGGTTGGCGGATGTGATTACAACAGATTCGTCAACAACAGCGCTCCGTCCGGAACCGGCGGCACATCAGGATTCAGGCTGGACACTTCGCCCTACAATACGTTCATAGGAAACAACGTCAGCAACCGCGGAAGGGAAGGTTTCGAGATTAGCCAGAACTCTATAAACGGAACCTTCATCAACAACACGATAGTAAACTGCCAGGGTGCAGGTTTCGAGGCTGCAACTGGCTCAGACTACCTCACATTTACCAATAACACTGTCCAGGGAACAAGCATATTCAATTCAGCGAGCGGTTTCGATATCCGCACAGACCATATAGTTCTTGAAAACAACACTGTGCATGGACAGCCAGCCAATCTAAACAGCTTCTCAGGCGCGTTCTACTTCAATTCTGCAGATGATATTGTAATGACAAACAACCATGTCTACAACAGCACTCCTGCTCTCAGGTATACTGCCTTCAACGGGCCATATATCATAAACGTCACGAACCTCATCGTAGACAATCCGCTTGGAAACTTCCAGAACTATACCAACCTTTCATACAATGACAGCCATACTGCTGTTGGCGTTGCAACATACCTGATCAACTGGAGCGATGGGCCTGGCTCTCTTCCAACTGACTACATCTCCTTTGAGAACAAACACGTCAACATTACTTCTGTTACCAACAACGCTTCCCTTGACAGCATTGTCTGGCACTGGAATGATGATGAGATTCCAGGATACACTGAATCTGACTTCGAGCTCTGGAAGCACAACGGCTCCTGGAGCGATACAGGAGCAACACTTAATGCAGGTGCAAACACACTGTCCCTTACAAACATGAATCCTGCATCAGAATACAGCATCCTGGAATATGAGCCGGTTGTGCTAAGCAACTGCCCGATAATCACAACTCCAGGCATATACACCATGACATCTGACTTTGCAGGTGCTCCAAACAGTGCTGCTGAACTTGGCGGCGGAATCCGTCTTGCATGTGTAAAAATTGCTTCAAGCGATGTTGTGCTTGACTGTAATGGACACACGATACATGAGAGCAGTATTTCTGATTCATTCTATACATACGGTATTCTTGTAAATGGTTCAAACAGCGCCGGAGTACTTCGCACCAACGTCACTGTCCAGAACTGTGTCATTGCCGAATATTACAATGGTATCCATCTGAGAAACTCCAGAACAACCAGCCTGATCAACAATACAATAGAAAACAGCACCGGACCTGGAACCATCCATTATGGTATCCAGTCATTTTCAACCAACTGGAGCGGATCCAATGATGTTACAAACTACTATGCCCACAACACCATCACCAACATCGGATCATACGGTATCTCTTCCTACTCAAGCGGCAACAGTACATTCTACAATAACACCATTTCACAGTTCGGCAGCTATGGTATATCTACAAGCGATCATCTCCACAACATTACTGATAACATTGTGAGGGATGGAGGAAGCGGCTACTCTGCCGGATTCGTCATCCAATCCGAGAACGCGACTGTCCACAACAACACTGCATACAATATATCCGGAGATGGATTCAATGCAGGTGCAGGTCGTGACTACAGTAACTTCACAAGCAATCATGCATACAACAACAGCGGCGATGGATTTGAATTCAGTGATATTCATGGATATCTGATTGAAGATAATCTTGCGCATGACAATGGCGAAAACGGATTCTACATCTGGACAATGGTTGGAGGGTCCTACAGCAATATAACCAATAACACTGCTGAGAACAACACCAGGAACGGGTTCCACCTCAATTTCGAGCCGAACAATGCTCTTGATGACAACTATGCGTTCAACAATTCCCTCAACGGTTTCCTTCTCAACGCATCCAAGTACAACAACCTCACAAACAATATCGCGCTCAACAATAGCCAGTCTGGTTTCATGATTACTGATGATTTCCTCTGGGGAAGCTACAACACTTCAGAGTATAACCGCCTGATTGACAACAATGCATCAGGAAATGCAATAGCAGGTCTTTTCATAACCAGTTCAAACCACAACTATGTCGATCCATCATACTTCTGCAACAACACCAACGGTCTTATTGTATTCAATTCTACAAACGTGACACTATTTGACAATGTGCTTTGCAACAACACTGCATATGGTCTCAACATGACCCAGTCCAATGTAACGCTGTCAGAAAACCAGATGTATAACAATGGATATGATTTCTTTGTTGAAGGTGTCTCAAACTACAATATGAGCGGAAGCATGTTCCTCAATCCTCTTGGAACACTTGCGAATTATACCAACCTGTCCATCAATGATTCTGTTGCATCAGGCACTTCATATACGATCAACTGGACAGCAAACTCCTCAATACTTCCTACGAACTACAATAGCTTTGAGCAGAAATTCGTTAACATTTCGACTGTGGCAGGAACTCCATCAATAGGGTCATTGGCATGGCACTGGACAGATGGCGAGGCAGCAAGCTACACCGAATCAAACCTTGAGCTCTGGAAATGGAACGGCTCATGGAGCGATACAGGAGCAACGCTTAATGCTGGTGCAAACACGCTCACACTGGCAAGCATGAATCCTGCAAGTGATTACGGCATTCTTGAGAATGACACTCCAAGCAGCGGAATAACTGAATGTGTTCTGATAGACACTCCGGGATCATACCAGCTTGCAAACAACCTTGTGGGAGCTCCGATAGATGCAACAGAACTTGTTTACATTGACTGGGCCTGCATCAAGATCGACTCATCAGATGTCCTTCTGGACTGCAATGGCTACAACATCACAAACAACGGAACTTTAGAAGCAGGAGCAATTGTTACAAATGCAACTTCCACTCTGGACTACAGCAACATCACCCTGAGAAACTGTCCATCAATATCTGACTATGAAATAGGTGTTCGTGCACAATACCTGAACTCTTCAGTGATACAAAACCTTAATGTAAGAAACAGCACGGCAGCTTCATTTGGTTTTGGTATGCTTCTGAGCTATTCAGTTGATACAAACATATCAGACAACGAGATATCTGATTCAAATAGCTATGGTATTCGCCTTAGGTCCGGCCAGAGAAACAGGATAATCAATAATCTCATCTATGGCAGCGGGTCTGTTGGATTTGAAATCGGCTCAACAAACGGCTCTGTTATCAACAACACTGCACACAGCAATGACGGCGGATTCACATTCATAAGCGGCGGAAACAACCTCATAGAGAACAACCTTGCATACAATAATACTCGCACTGGATTTAGTACCAATACTGACAATTCCCTGTTCCTCAATAACACTGCCCGTGACAATGACAGGGATGGTTTCTCAATCAGCGGATCTGACAATACAAACTTCACGGACTGTACTGCATCAGGAAGCCAGAGATATGGTCTCTACACAAGCGAGGCAGATGAGATCCGGCTTGAAAACTTCCATTTCTATGACAATGGATATGACCTCTACTGGTATGCTTATGGAGGAGTGGAAGACATATATGCCACAAACCTTACCTTTGACAATCCTGTAGGTGACTTTGATGATTACACAAGAATAGACTTCAATGCATCTCTTGATGCCAATCTTGATGATCTTGAAGTTTCGTTCAACTGGACAACAAATTCAAGCGCGCTTCCAGCAAACTATACAAGCTTTGAGCAGAAATTCGTAAATATCACGCCACAATATGGTGATATATCCTTTGATGAGATTGCGTGGAGGTGGTCTGACTCTGAGCTTGGTTTCATCTATGATGAGAGCAGCTTCGAGCTCTGGAAATGGAACGGCTCATGGAGCGATACCGGAGCGACCCTAAATACTGGCGAGAACTCACTTCGGCTTACGAACATGAATCCTGCAAGTGATTATGGCATACTGCAAAACGGAACCATAGGGGAGAATGCAACGCTCTATGCAGCTGAGGTCAATGAGACAAAGCATGAGAGATACAATGAGAGCAGCTATGCAGGAAATGCCTCAACCGCAGGCGGAAACTTCACCAACATGAACCTGAGCGCCGGGCAGCTTTCTGAAAGATGGGCTGCACTCTATGGAACATTTGACGGAAGCATTCTGCTTTCTGATTCTGCTGGAATAAACAATGTCTACAGCTGGATCTGGAATGCATCTGCAGGAGGAGTTGTCTGCGTTTCAACAAATGATTCGCTCTTCACATTCACCGTATTCCCTGCACAGGCAAGTGACATAGACACTGCATGGTCATTCTCGCCAACAGCATCAGATTCTGCCAACAATACATTTACGCAGAACAACTGTACTCTAGATATAGGACCAACCTCAGTTCCAAATGCCACTTATGCTGATACTGGTCTTGATGGGGGCTACATAACATGTGCAATCAAGACCACGCTGGCGCCGGCAAAGCCAAACCTGGCATTCTGTGCTGAGATAGAAGAGGATGGTCCTATCTGGAATGGCGACTCTGGAGACTTTGAGATCATTGTTCCAACGCCAACAGGGGTTGGCACCACCGAGACATATTACTTCTATGTGAACCTTGACTAATTTTTTTCATTTTTATAAAATAATATAAACCTAATCTGCCCACTTCCAGCATGGCGCTCAAAAGGGAACTAGGCCTCCTATCTACGGTATTATATGGAGTCGGTATAATACTTGGAGCTGGAATCTATGCCCTGATAGGCGTTGGCGCAGGCCTTGCTGGAAACATGCTCTGGCTTGCATTTTTGGTCTCTGCAATAATAGCGATCTTTACTGGCCTCAGCTATGCCGAGCTCTCAAGCATGTTCCCAAGAGCAGCAGCAGAATACCATTATACCAAGAAGGCATTTCGGTTCGAGGAATTTTCATTTGTCATAGGATGGATCCTGGTAGTCGGAACTGTCATAGCAGCATCCACAGTTGCGCTCGGTTTTGCCGGATATTTCGTCAACATGTTCGGCGGAGATAAAATAATCGTAGCAGCAGCTCTGATCTTCCTGATGTCTGCCCTTAACTATGTCGGAATACGGGAATCTGCCAAGTTCAACAATTTTGCATCAATAATAGAGGCTTCAGGGCTTATCCTGGTGGTTGTGATCTGGCTATTGTTCCCGCCTCAAGTGCCTGGGAATGTGCTTGAGCTTCCTGAAACCGGCCTTGCAGGCATAATGGGCGCTATCGGCGTAATATTCTTTGCGTATATAGGTTTTGAAAATATAGCAAACCTTGCTGAGGAAGTAAAAGACAGCAGGAGAAATATCCCACTGGCATTGATAATATCCCTCCTCATCTCGACAATTCTGTACATCCTCGTATCAATTGCAGCTGTCTCTGAATTGGGCTCTGCTGCACTGTCAGAATCTGATGCCCCCCTCACAATGGTGGTCGAGCGCGGCCTTGGAGAATATGCATCCATACTTTCTGTCATAGCACTCTTTGCAACCGGAAACACTGTCCTGATATTCCTGATTGCAGCATCCAGGATTCTCTATGGAATGTCTGCAGGAAAATCTCTTCCTGTATTCCTCTCAAGGACCGACTCCCACGGAACGCCGATGTATGCTATTGCTGCAACTGCAGTTGCAGCTGCTGTTATCGCATCATCAGGCGACATAAAGACAGTTGCGCAGCTAACTGACATAGGAGTCTTCATGGCCTACGCAGCGGTCAATGCTGCTCTTATTGCTCTTGCAGGAAGAAAGCTCAAGCGCTCTTTCACAAGCCCGAGGCTTTTTGGAATTCCGGCACTTGCATGGGTTGGAATAGGCTCATCGCTCTTTATGCTCACCACCTTTGAGCTGGACCTCTGGCTTCTTGAGATAGCAATAATCCTGGTAGGGCTTATCTTCTTTATGCTCAGCAAGAAATGAGATAGCTATTTATTTTCTTCTTTCATTCAAATATCCTACTTGGGCCCGTAGTCGAATCCCCCGCCTTTTGAAAAAAGGCGGCCCAAAACTTTCTATCTATTTTGGGTCAAGCCTTTTGTGAAAAGGCTTGGGGAGGCAATGGTTAAGACGTCCGCCTCACACGCGGGAGATTCCCAGTTCGATTTCGTCTTTTAGGAAAAGGCGACCCAAAACAGGGTCGTTATAATGGCGACGGAAACCTGGGCGGGCCCAATTTTGCTTTCTGTCATTATTAGTCCTGCCTCATGCAAAATTGGGAAAGAAGTGAACGAAGTTCACAACAGGCCCATTTTATTTCAAAGAATAAGGGGGTTTGTGGCGCCTGGGAGAAAGGGTAGCACTCCCAAGCAACCACGTAGCTTACGCCGTGCTCTAGTGTCTCAGCTTGCAACAAGTTGCAGGCTGGTAAGTGTTATTCCAAAGATCATTCCTGCAATTTTTCCGTGATTTCTTTTAGCATCCCTTTCAAATCCTCAACTTCTGATTTGAGTTGGTCTATCTCAGCTTCGAGTTGGCCTATCTCAGCTTTGCTGCGCTCATGTGTGTTGTCTATCCTGTTCGAAAGCTCCTTTGAAACTTCATTCAAACGACGTTCAGTAATTGGCAGACTGTCATTAAATTTACTCCTGGCTTTTACTCTTTTCTCTGTTCCTTCCCGTCCCTGATCTCTTCTATCTGCTTTTCTTTCTATTTGCCTCGCTGTCATGTGTTCACCATTATTACATACTTATCAACACATTACCCTCTAATTAAACCACCGATTGAATTTTTTTACAAAATGACAAATTATATATAAATTTTGTACTAATCTGGGATTATGGACCTAGAATCTCTTGATGTGAAGGACAGGCGGCTTCTTCTTGCCCTTGATATGGGAGCAAGGAAAACAGACAGTGCTATTGCAAACGAAATCGGCCTATCCAAACAAGTGACAAACTACAGGATAAAAAGACTTGAGAGCAGGAATCTTGTAACTTCATATTATGCGGTTGTGGATCATACTAAAATCGGCCTCAAGCTCTATCGCGTAGGCCTGAAGCTGGAGAATGTTGATAATGCAAAAGAGCGAGAAATCCTGGACTATCTGAAATCCCGCGGAAGCTGGATTGCAACTGTTTTCGGTCCTTGGGATATTTTCATGGGAATCTACACCAAAGATGAATATGACCTGATGGATTTCTGGAAAAAGTTCTCTGACAAATACGGATACTATATCGCAGACAAGTGGATTTCCCTCATGACAAAATCCTGGAAATTCGAGAAGTCATTTCTTTTCCCAAAAAAGAAGAACCGGAAAAATTCCTTTGTCCTCGGAAATAAGTCCTCTTCAATAAATATCGATATGATTGATCATGCCATTTTGCAGCAGCTTACAATAAATGCCAGGCAATCCACCTTCAACCTGGCAAAAAAAGTAAAGCAGACAGAGAGAATAGTGCAGTACAGGATCAAGAAACTTGAAGAGAATGGGATTATCCTGGGTTACCGGGCGCTTATTGATACTTCAATGCTTGGATTGAAGTTCTACAAGATCTTTATCCAGCTAAAGAATGCCGATTCAAAAGACCGCCAGCAGATCCGAGGATTTGTTGTCCAGCATCCGAATATCGGCTATATGACAGAAGCAGCCGGGGGCTATGACCTGGAATTCGAGGGTCATTTCACAGATTCAAGGGCGCTTTTTGGTTTTATAACTGAACTCAGGGATTCTGCACCAACACTGATCAAGGATGTAATATATCTGGAATATGTCAAAGAGCACAAGGTAACCTACTACCCGGTCTCATAATCTTTTTATTTTATTATCGGAATAATCTCTTTCTATGAATAATTATCATATCCTTCGTGCAGTTGTGCTTTCACTGATCGTAATAGCACTGACACTGGCAATAGATTTTCCAGTTTCTTATGCTATTGTATTGATCCTTTTCTTTGGAATCCGCGCATTCGATATAACTGCCATTATTGAAAACAAGATCAGGGAGGTTTATCCCGGCTTTATCTCACACCATAAATGGGTCCAGCGCGCAATTCCATTTATCCTCTATATCGCCCTTCTGGTCTTACTAAAATTCATGATAATAGACGTATTCATGGTCAATGTCCTGCACATTCCGGTCCGGGCACAATTAGATGAATTTGTTGCAAGCAATTCAGAATAAAAAAAAATAAAAAAAAATTATTTCTTCATGTAGATCGTCCTTGTCGGGAAAGGAATTCCAATCTTGTTCTTCTCAAGAGTGTTGTAGATCACGTCTGTTGCTTCAAGCTTCCTTCCGTAAGCATCCCCATAATGCTCAACCCAGAACCTAAGGCTAAAGTTCAGTGAGAAGTCTGCCATTTGCGTAAACACAACTGATGGTTCTGGATCATCAAGTATTATTCCCTTGACCTCCTTTTTGATTGTTTTTTCAATCAGTTTGATTACCTTCTCCGGATCTGTTCCGTATTCAACAGTAAACGGAACAACAACCCTCACCTTCAGGTCTGGCTGCGTGAAGTTCTTGATCTTTGCACTTGCCATGTTGTTGTTCGGAATTATGAGAAGCTCATTGTCGTACGTCAGAATTCTGGTGCTTCTGAGCGTGATCTCATGGATTGTTCCAACCTCTCCAGAGTCAAGTCCTATCTTGTCTCCGACTCTGAATGTTTTGTCCATGATGATTGAGATTCCAGCAACAACATTCGACAGGGTGCTTTGAAGAGCAAATGATATTGCAAGGCCGGCTATACCAAGTCCTGCAATAAATGGAGCAACATCAACTCCCCAGCCTCCTAAGATCAAGATAAGACCAAATGCCCAGACAACGATTGCCGCTGCCTTGTGGAATATGGGAATTATCTCGTCATCCATGTCACTGTTTGTCTTGGATGCAAGGTCCATAAGTCCGTAGTTCACGACTGCTGAGAGCACCTTCAGAACAAACAATATGATTGTCAGATATGCAAGAGTGAGAATCACTCTTAGTATCAGGTCCAGGACCCCGTCTCCTACCCCCAGATTCGCAACTGCAAGGTAAAATCCTCCTATAATGATCAATCTGAATGCCGGTTGCTGAATTGATTCAAGAATCTTGTCATCAAGTTCTGTTTTTGTTTTTCTAGCAAGAACTTTGGTTACAATCTTGAGAATTGTAAAGACCAATGTCGCCAGAATAAACGATATGACTATTATCCCTATTGACACTGTCAGGGTATCTGCTGCCATAATCTGGTTAACTAGTTCGGAGCCAAGATATGGTTCTAAAACAGTAAGATCAGGCAACTCCTGAAGTGTGGTTAAATTTTCAGTAGAATTATCTGCCATGGCAAGATTCCAACCATTATCTTTAAAATCCAAACGGTGAAATCACAAAAAATTAGAAAATAAAAAATTAAATTCCAAGAAGATCCTTTACTTTTCCAAAGAAGCCCTTTTCCTTTTTCTTCACTTTTGCAGCAGCAACTTTCTCTACTTTTTTCTTCACAGTTTTTTTCTTTGCCGGGCGCCTCCTTTTCTTTGTAGCGGCCTTCTTCTTCACTGTTTTTTTCTTTGCCTTGACCTTCTTCTTCGCAGCAGCTTTTTTCTTCACTTCTTTCTTCTTTGCACTTTTCTTTTTTATGGTTGCTTTTGTCTCTTTGAGAAGTCTCATGTGAACCGCTTCATGGTTCTGATTGTTTATCCTCAGCACTTCTCCAAGTGCTTCGAATTTCTTTACATAGTCCCTGCTAAGAGAAGCGATTATGGGAGTGTCTGAATCCAGAATCTCATCAAGGGTCCGTGCAAACTTCCTGCTCTTGAGCTCCATCCTTCCGATCTCGTCAACAACAATGACATCATGCTGCTTGTATTTTTTCATTGCAGGAATTGCAACTCCTTCAAATGATTTGATATTGACATGGTATTTGCTTACCTTTGGCCCGTCTCCATTGACATCTGCAAGAATCGCCTTTTTCCTTGTTGTCACATCCACCACATGAAAAGCAGTCCTGGTTCCATGGTGTTTTTCGTCAGGAGAAACAAATCCCCCGACTTTCAGTCCGCTTTTTCTAAGCTCTTTTACAAGTTGCCAAAGTACGCTTGTTTTTCCTGATTTTGGCATTCCAGTTAAGAAATAATTCTGAGGCATAGTCCTAACACGCGAATATAACCATTAAAAAGGTGTCGCTTGCCCAATTCCTACACATGTTTAGGATTACTTTTCTTGGAACTTCTGCAAGTGT
>CAZYZZ010000016.1:0-15689 GCA_964651995.1 Microcaldota archaeon | reverse complement strand
AGAGCAGGATATACCAGGATTATGGAAATTCTTCCTCGTGTTTATCGAAATGCTTGCAGTTAGCCAGATATTTATCAAGAGATATAATCTCCCAAGCGAACTTGGGCTTGTTCTGATAAAAAGCAAAAAAGGAATAGACCTCATTGACAGGATTTCAAAATCAGGAAAGATATTTGACTATGTATCTGACATCGGAAATTCAATTGCATATGGGCTTCTCAGCCTAGTCATTACCAGAAAGAATACAACGCCGGCAAAACTGGTCCTCGGACTTGTAATACTCGCAGTAGTCTCCTTGCTCGTTGCCCCCACAGCCTGGTTCCTATTATCCGGACTGATGGGAGTTGGAGGAGATGACGGAGACTCGGTAAAATCAATCTCAAATGACGGCGGGCTTATCACCCTTCCAGTGGTTTTAGGACTACTTTTCGTTGGCGGGCTTTTCCTCTTCATATTTTTTGGGATCATTTATTACGGGTCAGTTGTGCTCAGCAGGATCATCAGCTATTTTGTCTTTGGAAATACTGAGATACTTACTACCGAGCCTGGAGGAACTTTCCTTCTCCCTGGAGTGAATCTCCCGCTTTTTGAGGGTATCATTGCACTTACGATAGTAATGATTGTACATGAGGGAGCCCATGCAATACTGGCAAGAATCGGGAAGGTCCCGATCGAATCATCAGGAATAGTCTTGTTTGGGATCATACCTGTCGGAGCATTTGTAGAGCCTGACGAGAAGGAACTGGGAAAAGCAGATCAGGTCAGGCAGACAAGGGTTTTGGTTGCAGGAGCAACATCAAACCTCCTCACAAGCTGCCTTGCATTTGCAATGTTCTTTGCATTTGCATGGGGAGCAAACAGCCTTGGAATCGGACAGAATGATGCAGTTGTGTTTGTCAAGACAACGCTTATGCTTACATTTGCTCTGAATTTCATTGTAGGAGCAGTTAACCTATTGCCGCTTCCTGTATTTGACGGATACAGGATAATTGAGACAAACATAAGGAATAAGATGGTAGTGCGGGCGATCATGTACGTGGCGCTGATCTTCTTTGCGCTGAACTTCGTGCCCTGGTTCTTCCACGCTTAGGCATGCAGAGACCGATCATGGTATTGAAATAATAGTTTTGAATTTTTTTCTTTTGTCTTCTTTTTTTCACAGAAGTTTGAAGCTTTTTCTTTGTTCTGGATGAAACTTTCTTGGAAGTACTTGTTTTGGCCCTGGCAGCTGCCTTCTTCGGAGTCTTGATTTTTTCTTTCTTTGGCTTTGCTGGTTTTTTTCCTGGAGCCTGCTTTGGCTTTGCAACCTTGGGCTTCTTTTTCTCTGGTTTCTCTGCTGCTTTAGGTTTCTTTTTTCGGGGCTTTGCGACTTTGGGCATTGCTATCTTATTCTTGCTTTTCTTGGGTTTGGCCTTCTTTGGCTTGATTTTTTTAGCCCTGGATTTTTTCTTTGGAACATCCAGAGGTTTTGGCCTGGACTTTTTCACGGGCTTAGCGGGCTTTGGTTTTGCTGCTCTTTGCTTTTTTCCTGAGACCTGCGGCTTTTTTGGAGAATTTGTTTTTGCCTGAATGGGCTTGGGAGAAGGTTTCTGCCAGGTCTGTTTTGGAAGGTCCTGCTTGATTGGCTCTGGCAGAGGACTTGTGTTTATAGGCAGAGCTGCCCTTGGAATTTTTGGGATTGAGAATGGAATGGCAGACTTTTTCAGCGGAGCCCTGGCAGCAGGCAGCTGCTTTGTCTGGGTAATCTGGGGCTCTTGCAAACTAACTGGAGCAGAAGGAGCCACCTCCTGCACCTGGACCGGCTCTTCTCTTGGCAACGATGGCTGCTGTCCTGAAAATTCACTCTTCCCGTCAAATGGCAGATAACTTACCTTGATTGCGCTTGTCACATTTCCATCAAAGAGCTTGACATGAGAATATGGAATTCTTGAGCCGGAGCCATCAAATGGGATATTCATAGTTCCAAGATCAGTTGGAAGAGAGAGGCCCACCATAACATTCTGCGGCACAATCGGAAGCAGCTGGAACTGGGTTTTATAGGCAAAGCCCTCTGCTGCAATATTTCCTGCAAATTCTGCTGCTGTTTTTATCTGGCCGCTCTCGCGTCCTAGGATCAGAATACTGGTATCCGGAAGCATGAGCTTTTCGCTGCGAACTCCTCCGTGTGACTGCTCGATTTCCTCTCTGGCAGATTTGCTCAGGACAGTCCCGTTCTTATAGAGCGAATCAAGATCAGAAAGTGATTTTGGATCCACATTGAACTCAACTGCAGAAAGAGAGAGATCCTTGATATTGGAATTGATACGAAGCTCCTCCCCGTTTGGGAAGACTATGCCATCATCCTCGGCAGCAGCCATTGGAATCCCGTCCTTCCCAACAAAGAAATGTATTCCGCCTGTCGAATTGGATGCTGTTGATACAGCAGCCTCTTTCACAGAATCAGAATCAGCGAAATCAGAAAAATCAGCCTCTGCGACCCTTTTTGGATCGTTCTTGACAAGAAGCTGGTCTCCAACCTTGACAGCCACTATTTCAGATGTCTTGAATTCAGGATAGTAAACTTTTGCGACACCGCCGCCGTTTTCCTTTGCTACTTTTTCAATCAGCTGCTCGGCACTGGCGCCTTCACGGATAAAGGTATGAAAAGTTTGTCCGTTTAGAGATATGCTTGCTTTGACCAAAAGTGGAGTTTTAGGCATTTGTCTTCTCTGAGACGTGGATTGGTTTGGACGTAATTGCGATCTGTGACCCGCCATGGCTGTAGATAATGCACTGCAATTTTTTAAACCTAGATGATGGGCCTTTTAGAAAGTGCGCTTGGAAGTGATAGTTTCTCAAACGGTTTTCCGCGATTCTCAGATTCAATCATGGATGTGAGCTCTTCAAGGCGAAGGTCCTTCTTCTCCCCTGTTGACCTTATGGTAACAGAAAGCTTTCCGGATTCTATTTCCTTGTCTCCTACAACTGCAATGAACGGAACCCATTGCTTTTGTGCATCGCGGATTTTCTTTCCAAGAGGCTCGTCCCGGTCATCATAATCAGCCCTGACATCGAGAGAAGAGATTTTCTCAATAAGTCCGCTGACATGTTCCTTCTGGGTTTCCCCAACAGGAATGAAACGAAGCTGGGTCGGAGAAAGCCATACTGAGAACATTGCCTTGTTTCCTTTGGCCATCTTCATTGCCTCGGCCTCAAGAAGAGCGTAGATCACCCTTTCAATGCTTCCGCTTATCGATGCATGAAGAATGAGAGGCCTTGTCTTTCCTCCCTCGGAATTCACATAGTTGATGTCATAGGTATCTGCATTTTCAACATCTATCTGGACTGTTGTAAGTGCGCTTGCCTTGTCCATGCTGTCAATGAAATTGAATTCGAACTTGGTGATGAAATATGCGTATCTTTCCTTGAACAGCTCGACAAGGATTGGTTTTCCGCCCCTCTTGACCATTGAGACATACCAGTCCTTGTTCTCATTGAAAAAGTCTTCCTGGATCCTGAATGCAACTTCAGTTTCAAGACCAAGTTCATTGTTCCATTTAAGGCCCATATCATACTGGGCTTCAAACTCCTTCTTAGCCTGGTCCATATCCGCTGCAATTGTATGCATATCAGGCATGGTAAATGCACGAAGCCTCTTTAGTCCTGCAAGCTCGCCGCTCTGCTCTCTTCTGAAACTATAGCGTGTGAGCTCAAACATCTTTAGCGGAAGGTGCTTGTAGGATGTCACCATATCATGAGAGATCAGGAATTGGCCAAAGCATGCGGCAAACCTCAGGAAGAGCTTTCGGTCCTCGCTCAAAACAACATATTGGCGGGCCGGGAACCTGTCCAGGTATTTCTTTAGAGTCGGGTGCTCAAAATCATACATGATGGGAGTTTCAACTTCCATTGCACCTGCATCAATGCACCATTCGGTGATCATGCGCTCAAGGATTTTTTTCATCAGCCTGCCGTTTGGCAGTATCCTGAAATTTCCTGGATCAGATCCAGGCTCATAATCAATGAGTGAGTGCTCCTTCATCATTTTGATGTGCGGAGGCTCTTTGGAATATGCACGGACTTTTTTCGTCTCATATGTTGCAAGTTTCTCAAGGCCGGTGAATTTGCCAAAGTTAAATTTGTCAATTTCATGCAGCTTGCCATCAAGATCCAGGATCATGAATCTGCTTTTGAGCTCGTCCTCCTGCTTCAGGCTTTTTGAAACTTCCTCGACTTCATTTGCACTTACATCAACAGTTCCAGGTCCGCAGAATTCCCTTGAAAGTTCAGAAAGTGGATGGCCCTTGCATTTGAGCGTGTAGCCCTTGTACCATCCGAAAGGGGAGTGAGAAGTAGCATAGCCCATATCTATCAGTTTTGCCTCGGATTTTGATAGAACAGATTGAGCGAGCCTTGGAGGAGAGGGTTTTGAAGTGAGATGTACCAGTGGGTAGAGGAGAATGTTCTTTGTCTTGACCTGTTCTGCAATCTTTGCAACTTCCTCTGATAAGCGGGATGCAGAAACATCAGCATCCTCATCCCCTGCTTCAACTGCAGTGAATACAACAAGCACTTCTTCGAATCGCTTTTTTCCTTTTTCGCTCAGCTCTTCTGCATCCTTTACTGCTTTTTTCATTGGTTCGACTTCTATAAAGTCAGAATGTACTGCGAGAATTCTCATAGCTACCTACCTTTGTAACGATATTTGAGGCACTAGTATTAAAAGTGTGTATCGCAGCAGGCTAGCCCTTTATGTAGTCAAAGGCCTTGTGTTTTTTCTTGAGCTTGACATAGTTCTTGATGAAGGTTAGAAAAACAATCGGCCTCTCAAGGATATATCTCATATCTCTCTTTCTCAGGATAAAGCCCAAACGCAGAAGAAGCATCTGGTCCTGATAGGTCAGATTCCCAAGCGAAACAATTCCCTTATCATCAATGATGCCGGTAGCATCAAACAGCCCTGCCAGATAGTTTGCAGCATATTCATTGAGGTACTTGAAACGCTCAAGCTGCTCCTTTTCAATCTGCTGGAAAAATTTCCTGTAAGAAGAATGATAGAAGAAAACACGCCCGGATTCGGATAAGAGCTTATCTGTCGTGGTGAGTTCCTGATTCAGAACTTCCATTGTAAAAACTTCAAGCAAGTTGTCTTCTCCACGAACACCGATTCCCTCCGTAGTCCTGGTTTTCCTCCAGAGACCGATTATGTATGATAGTTCAGGAGTCAGTTTAATTTTCATTGAAATCGCCCATATGAACAAAGCTGTTCATAGTCTTGCTTTTTTCTTTTTTTCTTGTTTTTTTTCTTCCGGTTTTTTATTTTTTTCAAACTTCACAGTTTTCTTTGTCGGAACGCCAATATCAACTCTTCGCGTACCGTCTATGAACTCTTTTATTTCCTCAGCCAGAAGCTCGTCCATCTGGACAGAGAACCATCTGGTTGTTTTTGATGAGATATAAGCGCGATCAAATATTTCCGAGAGCTCGGACCTCTCCGAATCAGTAAATGGCTCCTGATCATTGGAGATTCTATCCTCAGCATTTTTGAGCAGGTTTCCAAATCGCTTGACATCAGCATCAGTAGAGCCGCCTGCTGCCATGGCAGAGAGGATTCCCTTGGCCAGAACAGTATTTCTTTTTCCTGTTCTAATCAGCAGATTATCAAGCTTTTTCAAATCAGCAACTGCAAGGCCGCCTTTTTTGGCAGCATCCATGACACGGCGTGCAAATTTGAAAAAACCTCCTATGAAACGCATGAATATCCATCGGGATAACTCGCATAATATTAATAAACTAGTGCTAAAAAACAAGACATTTAAAGCTGAATCAACAAAGAGGAATAGTATGAAATATGATGTTAACGTGGGAGAGGTTAGAAAGATTCAGGGCAGTATTTGGGATCGGATCAAAACCACATTTGCTTTTAGAAAAGGTTATGGAGAGGCAGTTCCTGTATTCGGCCACTATGGCGGAATTTTCAAATGCGGGGACGAGCAACTCGTTATACATACTGATGGAGTCGGAACAAAATTGCTTGTAGCGCAGGCAGTTGGAAAATACGACACGGTTGGTATTGATGCAATTGCCATGTCAGTCAATGACATTCTTTGCGTTGGTGCAGAACCGCTTGTCGGAGTAGATTACATCGCACTTGCAAAAGAGGACAATGCATTAGTTGAGCAGATAATGGACGGCCTTGTCAAGGGTGCTGAAGAAAGCAGCTGTACAATCCTTGGTGGAGAGACAGCAATCGTGCCAGACCTGCTGAAAGGACAGGCGTTTGATCTTACATTCACAGTTGTTGGAAGAGTGAAAAAACTTATACTTGGCGAGGATATCGCAAAGGGGGATGTGATAGTTGGTTTGGAGAGCTCTGGAATCCACTCGAACGGGTACACGCTTGCCAGATCAGCACTTGATATGAAGGACTGGGGAGAAGAGATGCTCACTCCGACAAAAATATACGCAAACCCGATGCTCGAAGTAATTGATGCTTGTGATGTTCACGGAATTGCGCATATCACAGGAGGAGCATTTTCAAAGTTGACAAGACTGAACAAGAACGTTGGATATAAGCTTGATAATCTGCCAGAGCCAAAACCGATCTTCAAGGAACTTGCCAAGACAGTCAAGAGCGACCTTACAATGCACAGAACATTCAACATGGGCGTTGGCATGGCAATAGTTTTGCCGGAAGATCGTGCAGACACAGTCATCAACATTGCAAACAAACATGGTGTTGATGCCGGAGTAATTGGAAGGATAACCGAAAAGAAGGGAGTCTGGATTACCAGCAGAAAAAAAGAAATCAACCTTGCATTTGAGTGATTGAATATGAAAACTATTTTAGGGATAGTACTTGTAGCTTTATTGCTATTTGGATGTACTTCGGAAACACAGGATGACAGTGGAATGGGTGAAGTAAAAGAGACTGAAGAGCAACAACAACCTGAGCAGTCTGAAGAAGTTGAAGAGAGCGATGAGAAGGATTCTGTTCCTGGCATCCTCGAGGTCCCTGACAAGGAGGATGCGATGGAACAAAAAGAGGGAACTCCTGCAAAATCTCAGGATGACTGCTCTTCACTATCGCCTAACTGCGAATCCTGCGTAGCGCAGGACGGGTGCAGCTGGTGCAAAACAACAAATGGATGTTATTATGACGGAATAGTCTCTACAATAAGTTCATGCAATCCTGGAGACTGGGCAGAAGAGGAAGCTCAATGCCAGGGTCCAAAAGGCGGATCATCCTGCGATGAACAGACCAACTGCGCAGATTGCCTTAGCGGTTCCGGATGCAAATGGTGTATACAGGGATCTGTTTGCAAAGATGCCACTGCAAATGCAGACTGCTTTGGCGGATGGCTTGCAGAGTCATTCCAGTGCAATTATGCATCAAGGTGAAAAAATGAGATTCTTGTTTTTGGCCATACTGCTGCTTCTTGCAGGATGTACGAGCACGGAGCAAACAGAAAAGGAAGATCCTGCAGTAGAAGTACAGGTCATTAAATTTGACATCAACACTTGCCTTGCTGAATGCGATGGTCTCAAAGGAAGCATTCTCAATATTTGCCAGAGCGACTGCTACCAGACCAATGCAATAAACCTTGGCAGTGCTGATGAATGCAAAAAAGTAGAAGAACTCATGAATTCATCAACAGCACATGCAGTTTGTCTTGAGGAAGTGGCAATCCAGATTGATGATGCATCACCTTGTGAGAGGCTGAAAAATGAATTCGAAAGGGATTTGTGCTACATAACAGTTGCAGAAGCCCTCTATGACAGTTCAATCTGCGACATGGTATCATCAGAAGGAGATGACCCGCTGGACAAGCAAAGCTGCCTGAACAAATTAGGTTGATTATTCTTCCAAGGATGCTTCTTCGATTTCAGCAACTCCCCGGACACCATCCCAGGTCTTTTTCCATTTTTTTATTATTATCCTCTTTTTGAAGCATGGGGCATTTGCAACAAAAGTCTCACCTTCCCCACCTTCAAGAAACATGTGGATTCCAGGGAGCTTTGCATCAACTAATTTTTTGAAAGGCTCACCAAGAAATTCAGGACCAAGTCCATCTGCTGAAACAGCAGTAACGTAGATTTCAAAATCAGAGAGCATTTCACTCAGCAATTCCTCGTCCTTGTGCCAGATTGGAGCATGGCTCTTGATTCCAAGCTCTTCTGCAATTGAATCAATGCGCTTTTTCTGGTATTGGCTTGCAATGGCGCCAGTAACAATCCCGGAGACTTTCAGCTCCCTTATTTTTTCGATTAGTTTTTCTCTCCAGTTTGATTCGGTAGTCTCAACAAAAAACTGTTCAAGCCCCATTGACTGTGCCTGTAATTTTGTAAGCTCAACATTTGGGTGATGGAACATCATTGAGTATTCAGGAGGCCTCACAGTAACAAGGACCGGATCGAATCCCTGCTTCAGCGCCCAGAAGACTGAATAAACACTGTCTTTGCCACCAGAAAAAAGTACTACAACTCGCATAACATTATAAGATAAGGCAACAGTATAAAAAATATGATAAAAGCAGTAATATTTGATTTAGATGGCACACTCTTTCTTGGAAAGACTGCAATTCCAGGAGCAGCAAAAAAACTTGAGGAGCTAAGAGCAAAGGGGATAAGGACGATTTTCCTGACAAACGCTGCAACAAGAAGCAGGGAGAATTTGCTTGAGAAAATACTTGCAATGGGACTTTCTGCACAAAAAGAAGAGGTATACTGCAGTTCATATTTCCTGGCAAAATACATCAGTGAGAATCATAAGGGAAAAACAGTATATGTAGTAGGTGAGCAGGGAATCAACGACGAGCTTGAGGAGCATGGAATCAAGGCAGTAGATGATAATGCAGACATAGTGACTGTCGGACTTGACAGGGGATTTACCTATGAAAAACTTGCAAAGGCACTGAAACAGCTGCAGGATGGCGCAATACTCCTCTCGTCAAACAAGGACGTGACATACCCAACAGAAAACGGATTCATGCCAGGTGCAGGATCAATTGTTGCTGCTGTTGAGGCAGCATCAGGGAAAGAGGCAGTCTCACTTGGAAAGCCGAACAGATATGCTCTTGAGCAGATAAAAAAGGACCATGGTCTTGGAAATGATGAAGTCTTGATGGTAGGAGACAGGCTCGATACTGACATTACATTTGCAAAAAAGTGCGGGATAAAATCAGTCCTTCTTCTGACTGGAGTAAATAAAAAAGAAGACATAGGAGAAATAAAACCAGATTATATCTTTGATTCTATCTCTGAGTTTAATCTTCCATGATATCCTTGAGCGTATCGCTTGGAGTATCTGAAGAAAACAGGGTATCGTCCAGATTCGGAGTGGAAGATGAAGATTCCTCAGCCGGAAGCTCGCTTTGAGGCTGCTCGGGCAGAACATCCTTTTCAACTACGCTGTAATTCACCTGCATTGCACTTCCACACTGGGTGCATTTGCCCATGACAGAAAGCTCGCGAAGCTCAAGTTCGCTGTTGATGTAAACTGTTGCTTCGTTGCTACAGTTGGAGCATTTTATACTTCTTCTTAGGTCGGTCATACTGGTTCACCGGAATTATTTCTATCGCTACATTATTATCCTTTTCTCTGTTATGATCTCGTCCATGCGCTCATCATTCTCATGCTTGGGAAGCTCTTCAACCACCTGAAATTCAAAGCATATCCCAATCCGGTATGCCCCTGATTCCTTGAGGTAATGGTCAAAACAGCCTTTCCCATAGCCAATCCTGTGCATGCAATGCCCAAAGCATACTCCTGGGATAAGTATCAGGTCGGGTTGTCTTGATGGGAGTATTTTTGTCTTTGGTTCCATGATGCCGTATTTGCCTGCAACAAGGTCCTCAAATGATGAAAACCTGTAGAACTCTATGTGGTCATTTGTCACAGGAACCAGCACCTCTTTTCCCATCTCCAGTGATTTTAGGATTATTTTTTTAGTTGAGACTTCACTTCCTTTGGGAAGGTATACTGCTATGGTCGGAGCACCCTTGAATTTGGGGTGGTCGAGGAGTTTTTTTATGATCGCATTGCTCTTGGAATTTATTTGCTCCTCAGTGAGGCTGTCCCTTTGCTTGAGCATTTTCGCCCGAAGAGCTGCCTTGGCCCTGCTTACCATGCAGTAAAATGCGCTCTCTATCATTAAAAACTTTGAGAAAGCAGTTGATAGCATTGAGCTGATGAAATGAAGAGAGTAACAGACTATATTTTCGAAGCCGGAATGCTCAAGAGGGTTGCAAGAAGCGGCTGGTGGGCAGAAAAAGTAAAGCACCCTGAAAGTGTTTCTGACCATTCCCACAGAACTGCGATAATTGCATTCATACTTGCAAGGCTCGAGGGGATGGACGAGGATCAGGCCAGGAAATTGTGCACAGCAGCAGTATTTCATGACATGCACGAGACAAGGCTGCTTGACCTTAACAAAATAACTGCCAGGTACATTGATATCACCAAGGTTGAGGACAAAGTTGAGGAAGACCAGGTTGAAGGATTGCCAGGTGAAGTGAGCAGATCAATAATCACTGCACTGGATGGGCTTAGCCAAGAGGAAAAAACAATTTTAAGGGATGCAGATGGCCTTGAATGTGCTTTTCAGGCCAAGGAATATCTTGACATCGGACATAGCGGAACAGCAAGCTGGATCAGGAATATCGGCCTTAGGCTGAAGACGAAAAGTGCAAAGAAGATATTTGAAAAAATGAAGTCTCAGGATTCCAATTCATGGTGGAAAGGACTGAAAAAGCTGGATTGATGTAAACTAAAAGTTGACAATCGTAAACTTTAAATAGTTTACAACACACAGTTTTCCTATGCGCATTACAGATGAATCAATAGCGAAAACTGTATTCAGCTCCGCTCTAAAAAGAAAGATCCTAAGATTCCTATTCAAGGATCAGGAGCCAGTCAGTGAAAGAGAACTGTCAAGAATTTTCGGCGTGAGTCATACGGCAGTCAACAAGGCAATGAAGCAGCTTCTTGACCTAAATATTGTGAAGGGAAAAACAATTGGTACTGCTCTTGTATGGGAGCTGAATAAGGACTCTTTTGCATATTCCCATGTAAAGGCTTTCCTAACTGCTTCAGAAATCAACCCACTAGACTCACTAAAAAAAATGATAGAAACAGAGGTATCTCTCTATAACTTATTCACTACAATAAGCAGACAAGAGAATAAATCAGTTACTGGAAACGATGCGCCACTTATCTTAGAGGCCCATATAATAGGCTCTGTTGCTGAAGGTACTTCAAAGCCAGAGAGCGATATTGATGTGTTATTTATCATAGAAGATGATCATGACACAGAGTATGTACGAAAATTGGCGCAGGAAAGAGGATTGGAGGTTCTGAAAAAGTACGGAAATCATGTCTCTGTGCATTTATATACAAAGAAAAATATTGAACAGAATAAGCCAAAGTGGCTAAACCAAGCACTCAGAAATGGGATAACGGTTGTTTGATGACACGGACAAAACATGTTTCGAGAGAGAAGTTCAAAGGATTCCGAAAGAAAGCAGAAGAAGATTATGAAGGGATGAAAAGCGAATTTGAGCAGGGGCGCCACAATACCTCAGTGATATTGGCAGTCCACTGTGCAATATCATGGACAGATGCATTCACAGTCTACAAGCTAGGAAAAAAATCATCTTCCCAAAGCCATGGAGAAGCAATCGTATTGTTAAAGGAAGCAAAAGCATCTGACGAAAAAAATAAAGCACAGGCTTGCAGGGATTTTTTACAATTGATAGAGCTAAAGACTCCGGCTGAATATGAAGATGGCATCCTAAGTAAAAAAGATGCAAAAAAAGCAATGTATTTGTGCGGGAAAATCAGGGAATTTTTTATTGATGAATTCGAAAAAATCGAAGAATAGATATGATAGAGATAGTCAGACTAGTTATATTGTGGTAAAAGAGAGAAAAAGGTAGAAATAATAATGATTATAAACGCCAGATGTGTAAAATAATGCATGGGAAGAGAGCTTGTTCAGGGTAAAGTTGCAATGCGCAGACCGTCCAGAGCAATCTCCAGACCAACACTATGGCAAAAGGGCCTTCTCGAGAGAATTTTGAAGAAAGCAGACCCCATGGAAA
Organism: Microcaldota archaeon; assembly: GCA_964651995.1. GTDB lineage: Archaea > Micrarchaeota > Micrarchaeia > Anstonellales > Bilamarchaeaceae > Bilamarchaeum. Next base: position 3,608 of record CAZYZZ010000016.1, on the reverse strand, counting down.
AGCTTGAGAGGCAATTTTCAAAGCAGAAGACAGCAGACAGGCTGCTTGCCATGAAAAATGCCATCCACATAACACTTCACGAGGAAGGATACAGCAGGGAACTTAGGGCAGCGGTTATCGCAAGGAAACCAGGCGAAACGACAGACCTTATGTTTGCAGCTGCTCTTGAGCTCTTTGAAGATGAGTGCGGAAAGCTCTGTGATGATGCTGGGCGAATGGCAGAGGACCTGCTGCTTCGGGTGTCGGATGAGAGCGTTTGTGAAAAACTCTCATACCTAAAGCCAACAAAGATGCTCTCAAAGGGAACAGAAAAAAAGAGAGAGCGAACTGCAACTGTCCTGGCCAAGATGTGCCGCCATGTTTCATTCAAAGCAGAGCAATTAGTTGAAAGAATAACAGACAATGTCGCGATGCTGGAGCAAAATGGCAATGAAATGGAACAGAGAGCAGCAGTCGTATTCTTGAACAATGTAAAGGTCCAGGTCATAGATGCTCCTGCAGTGGCTTGACGTGGACATATATAGTTTAAAAAACAAATGGACCAGAATTTTGTGATGAACGAAAACTTCAGCGCCAGCTTTAGCAAGATCATGAGTCTTGAGATAACACTCGAAGAGGCACATGCAGAAGATGCAAAACTGCCAATTCTTTATTATGAAAATCTCTTCAAATTAACAGAATTCCTAAAGGTAAAAGACCCAGAAAAACGGCTTTTTAAGGGAGTCTCGAGCGAGGAATTCAGAAACCAGCTGCGGGAGCTTGTCGGACTTGTACACAGCAGGGAGATTGGATGCGAGGAAGTTGATTTTTTTAGAAGAGTTATTGCTGCAGAAAAATCATTTCCAAGGACATTGCTCTGGCACAAGATACTCGAGGAGATAATAATCAGATCACAAAACGAAGAGGCCTGGCGCGATGCAATGGACATTCTTGCAGTTCCTCTCTACAATGGAGTGCACAGGCAGATTGCAGGAACATCAAGAGAAGAGCTTTGCATCGGATGCCTCAAGAGGATTTATGATGCAGGAGAAGGCCAAAAGCGTAACCTTGCATCACAGATTCTTGGCGGAGTGCAAAAGGTTACGCTTGTTTCAGATGTTCTTGCAGGAGCATTATTCACAGATGATGCAAAGGTCGCACATGAGATTTCGGCTGCAATATGCGGGGTGGACGATGAGATCAGCCTTGCTGCAATGGTTGTCTTTTCTAATTTTACCGGAGGCAGGTCAGTTAGGATCATGGACAGATTATTGCAGTACGGGGAAGGCATGGACCAGGAAGAAGGCAGAAAGCAGATGATGCAGATTGTAGTTTCCGGAGATGGGAATGGATATAGAACAGGAGTATACCTGGAAGTCATAAAGGGAATAAGAAAGATCCTTGATGTTAGGAGAATCACGCTTCCACATCCATGGTATGGCGAGCAGCTGAGTAATGAAGGAATTCCAGTACCGACTTTTGCCAGGGATGGGATACAGCTTGCTGCATTTGATACTCTTGCAAAAATGGGCAATGGCGAGGCACTTGTTGCAATGGTCGACGGAATCGGCCATCTCATAGCACCCCACATACAGGGCATTGAAGAGAACAGGATAAAGGGAGCTCCTCAGGTCGGCAGGGCAGTTCGTCCGGTTGCAAGGTCATTTGTTTCGCTGCTCCAGAACAATGGGGTTTTCAGTTCACAGGCAAAAGACATTTCAGGAGTATTGTTCGGATATCCGACAGTAAAAACACTGCACGAGGTGGAGACAGGGACATTGCTGGGACTGTCTCCTGTGCTGGGAAGGCTTGTCAATGCTGCTGCCCAGGTTGGCGCAGCAGAGGAACTGATACCAGTGATTGCAGGAGAAGGATTCGTAAGGGCAATGCTGATGGAAACAAGCGGAAAAAGCAGGGAAGAAAAAGCGCAACTCATAGCAAGAAACATGGGAAGCTCCCTTCAAAGCCAAAAGCAGATTTTCGGGGCTGCTTCCGGGTTGCCCAATATGGAAGCAACAAAAGAATTCCTCAGAAGCCTTGCAAGAAACCAGGCAATTGCAGCCAGGATGAGGGCAGCAAAAACACCAAAAAGACTTAGGTAAATTAAAGTTTCTTTATTATTTTTCCACGCCCTCGCTTGAATTTTCTTATCTTTCCAATAGCCTCAAGCTCTGTCAGGATCAAACTTAATTTTGAATCTGAAAAGCCAAGAGTTTCCTTGAGCTCCTTCTGGGTTGCCCTTCCTTCAAAAGACGTAAGAGCCTCCAGAGTTTTTTGTGCATCATGATCAAGCGGCTCTTGCGACTTTTGTGGTTCTGCAGGTTCTACCCTCTTATGCCAGAAGTGATTTGACAAGATAAAGACAGCGGAGAGAAGAAGTACAATAATAACTGCCAGTGGCAGCAGTTCATTCTGGACTGGTTTGAGAACAAGATCAATTTGCTGATCGTCCTGCCCCACATTCACATGCTCCCTGGTATTGAGAACTATTGCTCCGGATTCATCAAAGCTGCTTGCCGAAATATTATATTGGCCTTCGGGAAGAAAGATGGAATAATATGCACTGGTAGTGACAAGCTGATAAGAGAACTGGCCTTCGATTTTGATCAAGGTCTTGTTTAGGCCTTCAAGATTATTCTTGTATATATGCCCGTATACAAAAGCGCAAAACGAACTTGAAGCAAGCATTAGAAATATCAGGATGCCCAATAAACGCATATGACGATCTGGAATTTTCTTATTTATAAAGATATTTTATTCGAAACTTTCAATATAAATAGTGAATTTGAGTTTGGTTTGTGATTCAAATGAAAAAGGTATTATTGAGCTTTCTTGTGCTTGGACTTGTCCTTGCAATTGGATGCGTAGCACAGGAAGAGCAGGCACCAAAGGAAGAAGTAGCAGTAGAATTAGAGAACCTAAGTACTATTCCAAAGCAAGGGCTAATTGCAGTTACTGGAGATGAGCAGCTATCAGTTGCAAGGATAAAGGCAAAGAAGGAAGGGAGCAAATGGCAGTTTCCGATTGAGGAACATGTTGATGAATTTATAGAAGTAGGACTTCACAGTGACACTTTCCTTGTATTGAATAATAGCCATATCCGGATGCTTGGGAGCGATGAATCAATCTGGCTGATTCCGATGATAGAGAGCGGAAATTCAGCAGTCCTGTTTGATGCAGTATATGCAAAAGAAGTTTCCTGTGAGGATAAGACAACGACCATTCTTGGAGAAGGATATGACATAAGCAAATTTGAGGATGGCTCAAGCTTTGAGTTTGATGACAAATGGAAGATTGGCCTTGAGAGGGAAAACGGTTGCACAAAAAGGATTGTGATCTACCTTGATGGTTATTTCTATGATTTGGAGGATGGCGAGCAGCTCAACCTATTTAGAAATGACAATACTATCCTGTTCAAGTTCACCAATACAGATAGTAATCCGCAGATAGAAATAATAGGGACAAAACCAACAGGAGATAAGTAATTTGAAAAACTAACCGGTCAATAATAGATGAGCTGTCTATGGGAATTCAAGAGAAAATCAAGGAAATAGAAGAAGAAATGGCCAGAACCCAGGTTAACAAGGCAACCGAATTTCACCTGGGTGTTCTTAAGGCAAAGCTAGCCA
>CAZYZZ010000015.1:0-16075 GCA_964651995.1 Microcaldota archaeon | reverse complement strand
CATGGAACTACAAGGTATTCCGGGAATTCGTTTTTCATCTTCTGGTAATTCTCCCACCCTGCAGACAGATCGCACTTGTTTGCTGCAATTATTATAGGCTTTCCAAGCTCGCGGATTTTCTTGCCCAGGGTTTTCTTCTCATCAGGGCTCCACTCTCCAAGTGGCTTTTCCTCAAGTGAAAGCTCCTTCAATATTTTGGTTACGACCTCTTTCTTGACTCCAAGTCCTGTAAATTGATCACCAATAACATCCTCATTCTTATGGAGCCTTGCTTCCCTTATTAATTTCTTCCAGTTCCGGTCCAGAATTCCCGCAATCCAGTAATCAAGCTCCTCCTCAAGAAATCTCACGTCATTGCAGGGGTCATAGCTTCCGGGAGCAACCTTCTCCCCGTTTTCATTAGTTGATCCGCTGGCATCAACTACATGCACAAGTATATCTGCCTGGCGAAGATCATCAAGGAATTTGTTTCCAAGCCCTTTTCCCTCATGCGCTCCAGGCACAAGTCCAGCGACATCAAGAAGCTCCACAGGAACAAATCTTCTCCCGTCGATACAATACCCTGTTCTTGGATTGCACTGCTTCTCAAATTCCTTGTCAACGCACTCTACTTCAACATAGGCTACTGCGCGATTTGGCTTTATTGTTGTAAACGGCCGCTCTGACCGCTCTACTGTGACTGAAGTTGCTGCCATGAAAAAAGTACTTTTTCCAACTGAAGGTTTTCCAACTATTCCAATAAGCATGAAAATCAAAGAATAATGTAAAGAAGAAGAATTATAATCAATGACTACTGGTCAGATATAGCTCATTGGAGTCAGCAATCGTTCGAAATCTTTTGCAAAGTCTGTCCTATGATCATATCCATTGCATATATGGCCGCTGCCATGCTGAAGAAGCATTAGTCCTGGCGAGAGTGCAAGAGGTGTCGCAAGACCGTCCTCTCTAATGAGACCGATAACCATTGAATTAACCGGCATAACAGTATCTACTACCGACTTCTTTGGTCCGCTATCTTCTTCTCCTGGAATTGTAATGTCAAAACTGACACGTAGACCTCCCCCTGGAAGTCCGTTAATAACACCTGGCATCAGTGCAATGCCCTGGCACCCTATCCTTTCAATGCCCTTCTCAAGATTCGTGACAACATTGTCCGCAAATCCTCTTGCCATCTTTCCTTCTATGTCAGGATTTAGTTTTCCATCCTTTATTCTATCTAAGAGAATGGCTTCCCTGAAAGCACCAAATGCCCTGAAGGTTTTCCAACAGTGATCCTTGAAGTCTTGTGCCCTGACAGTCAAATGTGTATGATCTGCAAGCTTAGACCTCTCTTTAAACTTCTGCATTCTTTCCATTTTATACACCCACTACTACCCCTAAACTATAATTATATGCTTTGGTATTTAATACCATACATTACCTTAGATTGACTCATTTTCTTAACCTAACGATGCTCTCTCTGGTCTTTACCTTCTGCGGTTTAACATCTGCAATCCTGTATGATCCAACAATAATCTCAGCCTCAGAAAATCCTATTCGCTCTGCCATCTCCCCAAAAACCTCATCAACCATTATGTGATTCTCATGTATCACTGAATTGGCAACAACAATATCTGCATGCCCTCCGCTCTTCAGTGTCCGAAACATCTCTTCAATGGCAAGTTCCATGTCCTTGAAATATGTTCCGACAATTGGAATTTTCTCTCCAATCTCACCGACCTCAGGAGGCATTTGCGCAACATCCATCTGCTTTCCGATAAATGACCTGATTGCCCTCATCCGGACTTCTGAGGCAAGTGCCTTGCTCATCTGAAGCAGGCTAAGCTCGAGTCCATAGACTTTGGAGTAATCGATATTGTTCAGGTATGGCGGCGAAGTCAGAATAAGATCAACACTGTTCTTTGGAATATCGAGTGCCCGCGCATCCCCAAGAAAAATCTTGGGAACATGGCCATATGATTCGCGCGCTTCAAGCTCCCTTATGATTTTCTTTACTTTTCTCTTGAATATTTCCTTTGCAGGGAGTGCGCGCTTGTTCTTTTTGATCTTCAGAACCCCTCCATCCTTGACCATTATGCTTGCCTGCGGGATCACAGAAAGCAGCGCAAGCAAAAGGAGATTCCTGACCCTTGGGCTCTCCTCTTCAATTGAGCTTCTAAGAGCAAGGATCTGATTCAGGTTTCTCTTTGGGAAGGCTGCACGTGGATCAAAAAGCTCAAACTCCCAGGCAAGATTCTCATCTGCCTTCATCCCTTTTGACCTGTGAAGGAATGCCTTTGCCTCGTCAATGTCAGCTTGGCTATAATCCTCTGTCTTTGTTTTTGAAATGAATACTGCAAGCGGAGAAGCATCAACTCCTACAGAATCGATCTTCTTTTCTTTTGCGGCTAGAAGAGTTGTTCCAACACCGCAAAACGGATCAAGAACTACCTTCGGTTTTTTTCCCTCCGCAGAATAGTCAAAAATTCCAGGTGCAAATCCTTCCTTGTACCAGAACCATCCATGGACAGGATCATGCTTTGGAAGTTCAAAGGTCATCAGCTTTCCAAGATCCAGATTCTCTGAAATTTTCATAGTTCTCACAAACAGGTCTGGTTTCCACGCCCTCTTGTTGCTGCTGATTTTGATAGTGCATCTGCCTCTTCATTCTTCTCCCTTGGTATGTGCTCGAAAGTGACATCCATATCTGACCTTATAGCATCTATCTTCTTTTTTATCTCTTTGAGCTTCTCATCCTTTACCTTGTATTCATTGTTGAGCTGCCGCACAACAAGCTGGCTGTCGCTTTTGAGATGAACTTCGCGCTCTCCCATGCGTACTGCAGTCTCAAGAGCGCGAAGCACTGCTGTGTATTCTGCAATATTGTTTGTCCCTTCTCCAAGATATTCGCTCAGCTCTTCTGCCCGGACCCCCTCTTTGTATATCACAATTCCAATGCCCATTGGCCCTGGATTTCCAAGCGAGGCTCCATCAGTATAAATAGTAAGCATGTACTAATCCTTGGCTCACGCTTTTTATAATCTTTGGCTCTGCTATGTTCATGGCATATTCCTTTAATCCAAATCCAATAATTGGCGGATCCAGGATAATTATTCTTTCAGTCATACTTACTGTTGCAGCATTTTTCCTGCAGCCTTACATGGAGAGGATATTCATTCCTCTTGTCGGTCTTGTCTGGCTTGTTGCAATAATCTATGTGGCTCTTGTTTATGCCGCGGCAAAGTTCGAAGTAATTACCCTTAGCGAGACTTCAGTTACTCATACAAAGGGAGTTCTTGCAAAGAGAAATGTAGTGCTTCCATATGTGAAGATCACAGAAGCAACCTATACCCAGTCACTCATGCAAAGGCTTTTTGGAGTTGGAACACTTCACCTTGACAGTGCCGGCGGTTCAATGGTGGCAATCCATGTTATGAATATCAAAAAACGTGATATCGACATGATCATAGCAGACGTCAATAAAAAATCAGGAAAGGGACACAAGCAATGATTTTCAAAGACAATTACCTTGTTATTACAGACAGGCCGCTGATACTCAAGCTCCGGAGCCTGGGCGCTGGGGTGGAAGAAGCAGAAGAAACAAAAATCACCCTTCTTGAGGCTGCATATTTTGCAGACCGCGGCGTTCTTCCAATGGATCCGGAAAAAATCTTCCTTGAGGCTGCAAAGACAGATCCTCTCTACAAGGAGCGCTTTTTTGTAATCAAGTATCTTCGTGACCGCGGCTACATAGTCCGCCCGAGCCTCGACGGATCTCCATATCTCCGTCTTCACAGGAAGGGATACCGTCCTGGCGAGGACAAGACATACTATCTGATCCATGTGGTTCCAAAAGACTGGAGCGCAACAACAGATATCCTGATGCCTCATCTTGTTACTGCAGGAAAGCTTCGAAAGGAGCTTACCATGGCAGTAGTTGACCTTGATCAGGAAAAGCCGTTTTTCCTTAAATTCGCCAGGATGAATTTTGATTAATTATTAAATTTTCCCTGCAAATACTCCTTATGCTCGGAACTATCATAGCCACAGACGGATCCCCGTCAACCTCAGAATTCTCATTTGTCCTAAACAGCCAGGCAAACAAAGGCCAGTATGTCCAGATCAAGCATTCCCAGGGCCTCCTTTTTGGCTATATATCTGAAATATACAAGTCAAACAGGTATTTTGAGCGTGCAGAGAGCGTTGCGGAATTTGAAAAGCACTCGAGCATTGGATCGCATTTCCCAACCTCTTCATGGGAGTATGTAATTGCAAACGTGAAAGTGCTTGGAGTATACTCATCAGGCAGATTCCAGCGCGCATTTCGCCCTCCTTCTCCTGGCACTGCTGTTTCAAATGCAGATCCTGATATCCTTCGCTCTTTTCTCGGGTTTACTGATGAAGGGCTTCTTCTGGGCTCAATCGAGCACCATGATGTTCCTGCAAAATTGTCCCTAACCAGGCTCTTGCAAAAGCATTTTGCAATTCTTGCTATGAGTGGAGCAGGAAAATCCCACCTCTCCAGCGTTCTTGTCGAAGAGCTTCTTGACCGAAAACGCGAGGAAGGGAGGGTGGCAGTCATTATCATAGACATCCATGGGGAATATGCAGGCTTCAAGCATGATGCAAAATACGGTAACCAGACCACTGTCATTGAAGGAAATGATATCTCAATTCCCCTAAAGAAAACAGGGCCGGAAACAATAGGACAGTGGCTTCCAAATCTTTCAGTTCCGCAGAGGGATGTCCTTCGCCATGCCATGGGCGAGCTCAGGGCAGAGCCATTCAGCTTCAAGCAGCTGATCGAAACAATTGATGCTTCAGAAGTTTCAAGGGATGAAGTCAAGCGCGCCCTCAATAGAAGCCTTCGGGAACTGAGGAGATACCGATTCCTCTCCAAAACCAAGGAAAATCCTGTTCTCTCCAAAGATGTCAAGGCAGGACACCTCATGGTCATGGATTTCAGCGACATTGATTCCCTTCGCAAAAAGCAGATTCTTGTATCACTTGTTGCAAGGCGCCTCTTTGCACTTCGCAAAAAGGGAAAGATTCCCCCATTTCTGCTTTTAATCGAAGAAGCGCATAATTTTGCAAGGCAGAATGCAGAAGAGCGCGAGGCAGTATCAAGAAGCATCATAGAAACAATTGCAAGAGAAGGAAGGAAATTCGGAGCATCAATCTGCCTTGTCAGCCAGAGGCCTGTCAATCTCAGCACAACAGCGCTCTCGCAGTGCAACACCCATATCATCCTCAGGGTAACAAATCCAAATGACCTTGACCACATACAGATGAGCTCAGAAGGAATTGACTCGCGGACTGCAAAGAGCATAACAGGGCTGAAAGTCGGAGAAGCAATTGTTGTCGGAGAGGCAGTCAACTATCCCGTCTTTATCAGCGTCCGGGACCGCAAATCAGAGAAGCGCGAAAAAGGAGCCCCGCTCCACACCCAGGCAATCGAGTTTGAGCAAAAGCAGGAGAAAAAGGAGCGCGGCGCAGAAGCATTCCTGTAGTTTTCCAAATCGGCAGACTTTTTAATCCTTAATCCTGATATACTGCCATGATCCGAACGGCTCTGGCATTAGTTCTTCTCGCTTCATTATCCTTTTCCATTTCACTTCTAACTCCATTTGAAGCTGAAATTGGCAATGGGGACTCTATAGATATTGGCACCATAGGCCCTGGTCAGACTGTTCTGATCCAGATCGACCCCATAGTGACAACCGGAGGAATACACGGGATAGGAGGAACATATGACATTGCAGAAGCACAAGAGCTTCCGCGAGGGTGGACTTCCAAAAAGAGCAAATTATACCAAAACCCGCTTCATGTTACCCTGACAGCCGATCCAGAGGCGCCAGAGGGCAACTACACTGCAAAAATGGTTGTAATCGATGAATTCAATGGCGAGGAGCTTGGAAATATCACTTTTGATGTGAATGTTGAGATAACCCATGATGTTATGGAATTCAACGTTACTCCTGATTCTCTTGAAGTTGGTCCGAACCAGCCTGCAAGATTTTCAATCACGATTGAAAACAAGGGCTCCACCAGCGATGTTTTCCAGGTAAGTGCCATTGGTCCAAAGAGGTGGGAATTCAAAAAACCTGTTTTTGTTCCTGCAAAGAGCTCCAAGACCATCAATTATGAAATCGTAGGTGAGGAAGAGGAAACATATCATGCAACAATCTCAGTAGTCTCCCTTGCAAGCCATAACATTGCAGGAGAGGAAAATGTTACACTGTTTATCAAGCCCAGCCTTATCGGAGATTATGTTGCAACCAATAACGGAGTTCTTGTATTCCCGATTTTCCAGGCTCCGATATATGCTATTGCAGGCCTTCTCTCAAACCTATTAGGATAAAAACCAAATCCTGCACATTTTTCTTCCTATGAGGAAAGAGGCTATTGATTTTATCATCAGGGCAATACTTGAAGGATCGCGTAATCTTGAGGCCGTAAAGAGGCAGGCGGCAAGAAAGTACAAGTTAGAATCAATGATAAAAAAACCTGAAATCCTAGCAAGATTTCCAAAGGACAAGCTAACGCCGGAGATCAGGGAGCTTCTTCTAAAAAAACCAACAAAGACCCTCTCTGGAGTCACTCCTGTCGCAGTTATGATAAGGCCTCGGGACTCCTGCAACCATGCCTGCATCTACTGCCCGTTTACCGGAAAGGCTGCAAAAAGCTATACTGGTCTTGAGCCTGCTGCAATGAGGAGCATCCAGCATGATTTTGATCCGTTTTCACAGGTCTCTGACCGCATTGCCCAGTATATCGCAGCTGGCCACAGTGCAGACAAATGCGAGATAATCATAATGGGAGGAACATTCCTTGAGATGGATGAGCAATACAAGCATTCATTCATCAAGGGCGTTTATGAAGGCCTGAACAATAAAAGATCAGAAACACTTGATCAGGCAATTTCTGAAAATGAAAAATCCTCACACCGTGCCATTGGACTTACAATTGAGACAAGGCCAGATGCATGCCCTGTTGATGAGATTCTCGGCTTTGGAGCAACAAGGGTCGAGCTTGGAGTCCAGCATCCTGATGATGATATCTACAAGCGCATAAACAGGGGGCACAGCGTATCTGACGTCATACAGTCAACTGCAAATCTCAAAAACTCTGCTCTCAAGGTGCTCTATCATATAATGCCCGGCCTTCCTGGATCCAATCCTGAAAAAGACATCGGAATGGTAAAGCGTTTGTTTGAGGATCCTGATTTTAGGCCTGACATGCTGAAGATCTACCCCACACTTGTCCTTGAGAATACAGAGCTGTTTCGGCTTATGGAGTCCGGAAAATACCAGCCATATTCTGCAGAAGAGGCAGCAGATACCATCTCTGAATTCTACCGCCATATCCCAAAATATGTCCGTGTTATGAGGATCCAGAGGGACATTCCTGCAAATAAGATAGAGAGCGGAGTTTCCAAGAGCAATCTTCGCGAGCTTGTGGAATCAAGGCTCAGGGAAAAGGGAATTGATCCAGATGAAATCAGGTATCGTGAAATCGGACTGAACACTGGTGCAAATACGAACCTTGATGATTTTACTCTGGAGAGATTTGATTATGTGGCAAGCAGGTCCAAGGAAATCTTCCTCTCATTTGAAAAGGACGGGCTTATTGCTGCATTTATCCGCCTTCGGCTTCCAGATAGAAGCACAAGGCCTGAAATAGACGATACAACTGCATTGATCCGCGAGCTTCATGTCTATGGAACTTCTGTTCCGATCAGCTCACCTGGCCGTGTGCAGCACCAGGGCTTTGGGATCCGCCTTCTTCAGGAAGCAGAAAAAATAGCCGGAAGCTATGATAGGAAAAAAATGATAATAATCAGCGGAGTCGGAGTGCGGCCATATTATGCAAAGCATGGGTATTCCAGGCTTGGCCCATACATGTCAAAGATGATCTAGCCTTTCAGCTCACTGTGGTACTCGTGCAAAAGCTCGTCCTGCTTTTTCAGAAGCTCGAGGTATTCCTGCTGAAGCTCAGAATATTTGCTCTCTTCTTCCTCATTGAACTCTATAACCTGCCGCTTTGCATTTCTAACCTGCAGCTCAGAGCCTATTGTCTCAATGCGCTTTATGTTGCTCTCAAGATGCTCCATCATGTCCTTGCTGACCCATACCTTCCTGTTCTCAATTGTTATTGAAATCTCACTTTCTTCCTGGTCGCTAGGTCCAAGTTCTGCTTCAGTCACCGTGCATTTTATTCCGCATCTGCTGAGGGATCTTGCAAGCTTTTGTCTTTTGCTATCATCAAGAGAGCCTACCTTCAATTGTTCTTCTACCACACCTGCTCTTATCGCATCCCTTATTTTGGCCTTTTCAATCTCATCCATCTTCGAGAGAATATGCGCAATCTTTGCAACCTCAAACCTGTTCTCATAGTTTGCTCCTGCTATCTCTGCTCTCTTGCTCAGAATATCATAAGTCTCTCCGCTTTTGCTTGAGATTGCCTCTTTCTTTTGCTCAGGACTTGTTCCCTCAAGCATTTTTTCAAGATCCTCTAATCTACCCTGGTTTGGAAAAATAATCTCAATTTTTTCTGATTTAGCAGTGCTTGCCAGTAGCTCTGCCTCTTTGCGAACCCGCTCCAGTTCATCATCGCATTCCATTCCAATTGCTTTTTTGAACTCAAGTCCTGCTTTTCTTTTGTTTAGGTCGATAAGTTTTGCGATCTCTTTTATTTCCATTGACTCGCCTGACAATAAGGATTAGTAGAACAACCAATAAAAACATTGATATTGTTGCAACAAATACCACAAGCATCCCCTCATCCTTCTCCGCCACCTCGCTTTTCTCTGCAATCAGGCTCTCCATCTCAAGAACTGCCTGCTCAAGGCCGTCTGCATAGACAAGTGTCTGGTATGCCGGAGTGCTTTCATTGAGCTCATAGAGGAATGCGCCATGTGACTGGTAGACATTGGCCCAAAGCGAGGTTCTTTTTTTGGCCAGAAGCTCTGCCACTTCTGCCTCAACATCGAAATCTTCAGCCAGGCTTGTCTCTGCTTCTATTGTTTTTATCACATAGACAGCATCAAAGATGGCAGCTCCGTAAAGTCCCTTTGAATACGAATCCTCTGCAATTGAAAGCCTTGATGCCACTGCTCCTGTCGGACTCAGTGCCCTTGCCTCTGAAATCTTTTTCTCTGCAAGCTCCCTCCAGTCTCCCTGGTCTATTGCATTTCCTTCTGCCGGAGCCTTGCTGCTCAATTCATTTGCAACATAGCACCATGCATGCCCGTACATCAGGTCATTGTAAACAACGAATTTCTCTTCCTGCAGTGTTGGTGATTCAATATCAACATCGAGCCTGTCTTCTGCCCATTGGGTCCTCAGGTTGCTTCCAACGATCCATTCAAAGTTCTGGTCAGTGATTGCCGGGGTGGATATCCTGCTCAGGCAGATCGATATGTCGCCTTTCTTCCTTGGAAGATCCACTTCGTCATTCAATATTGCGGATATTGTGGAGAGGTCAATCAGGTTGAGGAACGCCTCATTGGCTGCACTAAAGACATATCCCTGTTCTATGAGGCTTTGCTGGCGCGCAACTTCATTTTCAAAGAAGTCCCTGATCTCCTTGTTGTCATTCCCGATGGATTGCACAACTTCCTCTTCAAGATCAACCATGGTGCTTGAGACCTCGTCGAACTTTGGCATTTTGGAATCATCATATTCGGCCAGTTCAGGTATTTCCCTCACTCTTGAGGAAATATTCTCCTGCTCAATTGTCCTGTTCTCAATCATAAAGCCAATGACCTGGCCGATATCCTTTGCCTCTATGATCTCTATGCCATAATCCTCTTCCACGTTTTTCAGGATAAGCATCTCATAAAAATTTTCTGTTGGCGTGATAAAATATTTTGCTCCTGCTCTTGCTGCTTCCTTTGCCTTTTCATAAAGCCCTCCTACAGGACCCACTTCTCCGTCATATTCTATCGTGCCTGTGATTATGGTGTCGTTTCGAAGGGTTTTGTTTTCAAGTGCAGCATAGCTCATTACAGCGAGCGCTGTTCCTGCGCTCGGGCCTTCTATATATGTAGCATCCTCCTCTGCAAATTTTACTATCACATCGCAGTTCTCATTGCTGCTGCTCATGATCCTGGCATAGCCAACTGCACTTTCTATTGACTGCTGGGTGGTGATTCCGGTTCTTGGGAACACACTTACATAAATATCCCCGTCTCCAGGTATCAGCTCAACTGTTACGTTGACAAGGCTTCCGCCGTTGCCTACAACTGCAGGAACCTGCTGCGAGATGCTGGTGTTGCAGGCAATTGACAGTGCCAATAGGAACATAAGAAAAAGAAAAATCCTCATATGCCAATTTTTCTCTAACTACATTAAAAATCTATTTGTGGATTGTTATATGATGGATAAAACCTTGGAGAAAAAGCTTGAGATGCTAAGAAGACGCATCAGAAGGCTTGACAGCACTATTGTCGCGTTTTCCGGCGGTGTTGACAGCAGTTTTCTCATGCGCATCTGCCGGGAGGAGCTTGGTGAAAAGGCAGTCGCCGTCACTTTTTCAGGTAATTATCCAAAATCTGAGCTGGTGCTTGCCAAGAGGGTTGCAAAAGTCATTGGCGCAAAGCACATAACAATTGATCCTGAAAAAGACTCATCTCCTGTTTGCGACGGCTCAAACGTTTATTCTTCCCTCAAAAGTCTTGCAATGAGGATGAAGGTGCAGACTGTCCTGGACGGATCCCATAAGGATGATGAGCTTGAAGGGGGCAGCAGCTATCTTGCAGCGCAAAAAGCCGGTCTCTCAAGCCCGCTGCTTGAGAGCAACCTGACCAAGGCAGAAATACGTCTGCTTTCCAAGGAGCTTGGCCTTCCGAATTGGGATGAGCCATCATCTGCTGCAAAAAAGAAGGCGTTTTCAAAGACTGCTCTTCTAAAGGCAGAAAAATACCTTACCCGGATCGGAATAAAGACAGTAAAAGTAAAATTACGCGGCAAAAAAATTCACATCTCATCGAATAAGACCGGCATGCTGAAGCTTGCGCGCCAGATCGACAAGATCAAAAAGAAAATGAAGTCTCTTGGCTTTTCTGATGTTCTTCTCAGCTCAAGCTAGCTTATTGAGAATTTTGTATTGTCTTCTTTCCCGTCTATTTTCTTAAATGCCAGAATTCCCTTTTCTGTCCTGAAGAATTCATAGCCTTCTGATAAGTAGAGCTTTTCCAGTTGCGACCCTGCTTCAGTTATGTAGTCTCCTATGTTTCCTTTTGGTATGTCCTCGTAGAGGTATCCAATAGAATACTTGTATGAGGAGCGCTCGACTTCCTTCTCCCTCTCTTCCAGAAGTATCCTCCTGATTCCCCTTCCTTCATATGCAAGGAGCACTGCAGGGTCTTCCATGTATAGGGCATTTGGCTCTCCGCCTGTGATTATCTTTTCTTCAAGGTCCAGCCTCGCTGGCCATGCAAGGCCAACACCAATTATCATCCTGTTGACAGTTGCGCCAAAACTCTTCCCATACTTGATGATATTGCTCACTTCAACTTCCGTCACATCAAATGCGCACTTTCTCATGACCTTGACAGATTCCTCAACATCCTCCTCTGTCAATCTCTGCACTTCCACTTTTTCCTCATCAAGAAGATGGGTGAATTTGACCTTTGGCCCCTCCTCGTCTGTTTTTTTCTCTTCAGTGACTTTGAATGATTCCATTTTTCTCACATAAAGCGTCTGTTACATGCAGGACAACGCGTTAACATCGTCTCCATCTTATATCCACATATTGGGCATACATAATAAGTCTTTTTCGCACGCTGCAGCTCTGCCTCAAAGTTGTATCCGCACTTGTCACAGCTCTTTGCATCAAGCTCTATAAGGTTTTTGCACTTGGGACATTTCCTTCTGAACATGCTCTTGATGCGAACTCCGCATTTTGTGCACCGCTCCATGCTAAGGTCTATGGTTTCGCCGCAATTGGGACATTTCTGCTTTTGTCCCTTGCGGTTTGATGATGGTTTTCTACTTTTAAAAATATCCAGAATCCCCATGTTATCAGCTTACTTCACATTCAAGGTCATAGTCCTTCAGTGGCAGCTCATTGAGGTTGCAGAAACTGGTGAGCTCTCCTATTGCAGCAGGGTCGCCCATACCACAATCCAAATCAGGGTCTCCGCTTCTTGGGAATACCACAGGCTTGTTGATTGCATTTGAGGTTGATTGCTTGAAATATGAGTATCTTCTTCCGCTTGAGTCCTCAAGGCAGCATTTTATCGGCTTTTCCAGCGATCCAATGACATCCATGTAAAGGTCTGTTTCAAGGTCGCTCATGCTTCCGTTGATTACTCTCTCTGATCCATTGGTGTATTTGACCAGGCATTCCCAGTCTCCTGGAAGGTCCATGCAAAGATCGCATTCTTCAACAACTGTATTGACAGGACATTTGTAGTCTCCTATCTCTGAATATGGAACTCCTTCTGGAAGCAGGCACTCTACGCCATTATCGCACTGAGCCTCGCAGCTTCCGCCTGGCATCTTATCAAGGCTCGTACATATTTCACATGTTGCATTTTGCACAACAAGCGCCTTGCTGAACATTGCAGTTGGAGGGGATTCTGACATCCTCTGCATTGCCTTCTGGAATGCACAGAATTTCTCTGTTTTTTGTCCAACTCCTCCGGAAACTTCCACAAGTCCGGGATTGCTTGTTCCAGAGCCACGGGCCGGTGAATATATGATCCCGACAACACCTGAATTGATCAGCTCATCCTGGTTCGATACAATCGCTCCAAATATCTCGTCATAATTTCCGGCATGCCAGACTCCGTCATTGTCATGGACATTGAATCCAACAACCATTACTGGAGACCCCCTGCCAGGGCTTGGCGTTATCAGTGAGGTTCTTCCATAGCTTGCAATATCCTCAATAACCAAATCTCCTCCTCCAAGAGAAACAAAATGTTCTGAAGGCGAATAGTCAAATGTTATAAGTTCAATATTGTACTCTCCGCTTGGGTGGCCCATGATCGGCGTAATCATCTCTTCAAAGCTGGTGTTGCTGCTTGGGCTGTCAACATGGAATGCAGTGAGGCATCCATAGCAGTTTTCACGCACAAGAGCAGATCTTTCAATAATCCTGTCAACCTTTGCCTCGGCATCTGACTTGCTGCTTACATGATCAACAATAACGACAGATGCTCCCATCTCTCCCAGGAGCCTTTCAAAGTCATATTCTACGAAATAATCAGGAGATCCATAGTTGATTGTCCAGCCAAGGAAACTTGTCTCATCTGTTGCATCTGGATTGTCCTTGTTCCAGTTGCTGTCATCGCTCATATCAATTACTGGCAGGATACCTGACTTCATGTAGTTGCCCATCCTCTCTTTCATCACGCTCGCTTCAGGCGATGTTCTTGGAGAACCTATAAGCCCGATTGATCCCTGATAGTCTCCAATGTCTGTGATTCCTGGATGGAAGCATGAAACATTGTCCGTTGTTGTATGCCCTGTCCAAAGTTCCCATTCAGTGTTGTATGTGCTCTGGCAGATTCCCTCATAGTTGGTTCCAGGATTCGTTTCGATTTTTGCACTAATTGCCGGCATGTAAACTCTGCCATGTGCAGCAATACTCTGGAATGCCAGTGTTGAAGTGGTGCAAGAATCACACCAGCCAAATGTCTTGACTTTTGGAAGGTATGTGGTGTCATCCACAGCGCACTTTCCAATGCTACCATTTCCTGGATTATATTTGAAGAGATAGAACTTCTTTGCGATGGCAAGGTTATAATAGAAGTTTGCGCTGCTCCAGAACCACCAGTATGAGCTTCTTCGAAGCTCGCAGCTGCTTGTTCCTGGAGTGGTGTATGATGCCAGCATAGGCTCATCATATATATTCCTTTCTCTAAGCTCCTGCGCAGTTACTGAGTTGATATGATTTGCTATCGGGTGGAAATAATCATCACCAACAAATCCGTTGTCCTGGATTCCTTTTTCATATGAAACTACCCACGGCATTGATGATATTGCAGGATCGAGCCCGTTTATCACTCCTCCGCATCCGTCATTGAATCCGTTTTTGACTATTCCCTTGAGTTTGTCCCTGAAATACGGTTTGAACGAATCCCGAAGGGCCCAGAAGTCCGGATCATTTATGCCGTCGATTGTTACGACCTCGTAGTCCACTCCTTCCTGCATTTCGCAGTTTTTCACTACCAGCATGTTTTCAAATTCACTGTCGCTTGATGCAATTCCATATCCTATGATTGTTGAATCACCGTATCTCACTTCAGATTCATCAACAAGCCCGAAGAAGGTCACTCCTGCTGCCGGAGGTGGGTTTCCTGACTGTTCTACATGGGTACATATGACAGTATCATTTTCCTTTGATTCAACTGTCGGATAATCCTCTGTACAGTATTTTCTTAGCGTTTGGTATGAAGTGATTGACGACGGGACATTCGTTATTGTCCTTGATTTTCCTCCACCGTCATCTGCATATGTCAAAAATGATGTTTCCAGCTGGTCCCAGTAAGGATCAAGCAATTCGTCATCCTGGGACAGCGAATTATAGTTATATGCATAATTGTAAATGGTTCTTATCTGCGCAGTAACTACTTTTGCTGTTGCATAATCAAATGTCGGCTTTACTCCATCTGCGGTCGTAACTGACTGGGTCGGAGCGCAATACACCACGCTGTGCCCTGTTGCATCTGCATCCTTGTTGCAGTCAGCAACCACTTCAGGCTCTGAACCTGTCCCATAGCCTGCTTCAAGAAGAACTCCCCTGTTGTATGTTTCAATATTGCACATACCGGAGTAGCAGTCGGATGATTCTATGTCGCATTCAAAAGGCGCTCTTGTTGTGTCATCTGCTGTCTTTCCATATATCTTGTCTGCATGCGCGATAGACAGGTATTTCCTATAGTACTCTGAATCAATTTTTTTGTGGATGCTGAACTGGTCTACGAAAGGAGTGCTGTATCTGTAATAGCCTCCGTCATCATCAACAAAGTGTGACCAGTAGTCAAGCCTTCCATAATGGGCGAATTTATAGTTGTGCATATCCGGAGTAACCGGAGTATAATCAAATGAATAGAATATTGCTGAAGGTTTGGCAGCAGCATCTTCCTCAAATGTAAATGGCTCTGGAACATCCCCCTCATCAAAGCAGTTTTCTTCAATCAAGGTCGGATCAGCATCAGTTACCTTTCCTGATCCAGCATCCCATCCGAGATAATTTATATACCGATCTACTCTTACATCGCCTGGCTGTACCTTTGGATTCGAGTTGCAGAACTTGTCTGACATCGGGAAGTAATACCTGTATTGCTCAAACTCATCAAAGCTTCCTCCAACACCAACCCGAAATACGTTTATGCTTGATTTTGAATTTTTCATTACCTGCCTCAGCGTTGCGTCCATCTTGAGGAACCTGCACTGTGCCTTGTAGAAGTTCATTGCGCCGCTGTCCTCTTCATCCGGAGGAACGTCTCCTGAAGATTCCTCCGGGCTTGAGAAACCTGGTGCGATCTTTGGTTTGAACTTAAAGTCTCCACAAACCATTGCAGTGCAGTTTGGCTCTATACAAGGAACCAGCTGGTCTTCCGTGCAAATAGGAACTAAATGGTATTCTATATAGTCGCTTGTGCCATTTGGAATTGTAAAGCTGACATTGCAGTTTTTTGCTGTTGCATTGCATGATTCTGTCCTGTCAAAATACTGCGGCATTTCCTGGAAAGTAGTTGTATTATACAATACGCATCCTGGATTGGTTTTACTTGTAGCATTTTTTCTTGGAATTCTTGCGAGTTTTACACCATGTGTTTATCCAATGATTCCAATAACAATAGGAATTCTTCAATCACAATCGAGCAAATCACTTGGGAGAAATTTTCTATTATCGATGTCATATGTCTCTGGAATCGCAACAATTTATGCAATCCTTGGATATATTGCAGCTTCACTATCCAAACATTTATCATTCGCGCATCTGAAAAGTAATCCGATATTCGTTGCTATCATAATTTTATTATTTTTGTATTTAGCATTCTCGATGTTTGGATATTACGAAATTTATATTCCAAGATCTTTTCAAACTCAATCAAATATGCAGGTAAGGGGATCAA